>VSJD01000095.1 GCA_008636095.1 Kiritimatiellota bacterium
TCCAACCCTCAAGTTGATCGAGAAAAAGAAAGTGGGGTCCAAGTATATTAAGAAATATGATGTTCCGCAGACTCCCTATCAGCGGCTGATGAGCTCTGACGAAATCTTTGAGCCGGTTAAAACCTGGCTGACAGAAATATTCTGCAACATCAACCCTTTTGCCTTAAAACGCCAAATTGACTTCAAACAAAACCAAATCCTCAAGGAGCTCCGGTAACATGTATTATGGCGCAACGAAGGCATCTTCTCAATGTCATGCCGGTAACATTTTATTATGGCGCAACGGGCGTGCGCGGCGGGCTAACGGAGAGAAGGGGGGCTGGTCTTGCCTCAGGCGCCGTTGTGCGGCCGCCGGCGGCGGGTAAAAAAAGTGTTTTTTATAACTTCAACCTTGTTGGGATTTTGGATCAGGTTTAGCAGGAAACTTTGGCGTAGTTCAATGGCCTTTGCCTGGCAAACTTCATGACAACAGCAACAAGAAATGCATTGCCGGTAATTAATGGTTGGGCGTTTGCCCGGCGTTGCGTGTATAGCCGAAACCGGACACGCTTTTAGGCATAGACCGCACGCGACACAACGTTCGGTGATGGTTGGTCTGATCCACAAATAACGGCCCAGCCAGTGATAGATCAGCATTGGCGCAAAATGTCCCACGAAAACACCGGGCAACCGGATGGGCCGCAATGCCAAGGCCTTCGGCGAATCGCCCAGCAGGGTAATTTCGTGCCAGCGTGTTTCCCCGGTGTGGGCCTGCTGCAGAGCCGGGAAATACGGCACTTGATGTGGATTGATATGCAGTACATGGCACAGGGCCGTATCCAGTGCCACACCATCCGCGGCGCCGGCCAGGAAGCCGTAATTAACGGGAGTGCCGGCGGAAGGACCATTGCCTTCCATGGCCGTGACGGCGTCAGCAATCGTTAGGGCGGGTTTTACGATGGCATACAGCCTGGCGATAAAATCACCGAAGCGGCGAGGATCACGATATAGTTTATGCAGCATGGTCTTTTGATAACCGGGTACAACACCATACATGTTTTTTACGGCGCCGGTGAAAACTGTGAAAATATGTGTTTTGACCTTGGGAACGTTGATCACGAGATCAGCATCGAACACCGGCCGGGCAATCGAAAAAGCCACGCCGTCGAATTCAAACCGGCGCGATCCGGCCTGTTCAAGACGAATAAGCGCGACCGCTTCCTCGGTGCACAGTGCCCGGTAACCAGTTTGTTCCCAGACGTCTTCAATAATGAGCGCGGCCGAGGCGCTGTCGCCCACGATCGGAGTGGCGCCGGCGGCCCTGACCATGTGAATCAGGGCGCGAATAACGGCGGGGTGGGTAGTGACGGCTTGGTCGGGTGTGCTGGCGGTCAGCAAGTTGGGTTTCAGCAGTACTGTTTGTCCTGGCCGGATAAAGCGATGCAGGCCTCCTAAAGCGGCGATAATCCGCTCAGTTGCCGAAAGCACCTCTGTAAAATTATAGGTGGCACATTTTGCCAGGACGACGGGCGTAGGCATGGGCGTACTTTCGCATGTTAGATGAAGAAATAATATTCGGTCGTTTCCGGCACTTTTAAAATCCCTTCCCAGAGCCAAGTGACTGGTAAAAACGTATGCCCGTCAGAACCACCAGCAGAGTAATGCCGATAATCAGGAGTTTGTCACCCATCGGTGTCAGTTTTGAGACAAACACCGAGAGCGGCCCCGGCTTGTTTGCGTCGGCGACGCAGGATGGTAAAATGGCGCGGATATGGGGGTTGCGCAGAACGAGGGCAAGTTGCTCCGGGTTGGGAAAGGGAATGTCGTAAAGCGGTTTGTTTGCAAGATCGGCGATGTTGTCCGTTTGAAGAAACGAACGCACGTTTATTTCGCATTGTTTGAAATGCTGTTTGTCACTCGCCGCTTCGACGAGATGCGTTTTGTCCGATATTTTCCACAGGTCATAACCCGCGTTGCATAACCAGACAAGAAAAACAACCATCAGGCATTTGCGCAGGAAAGGCATTGCCGGCCGCTGGTGCAGAAGAAGCAGAAACGCCAGAAAATTGATTGGCAATGATAAGCATAAAAAAATTGTATGACGCGATGTTATAGCGCCGCATCGTGAGAAAGCCAGGGCGGCATCCTGAAGCGCTGCCCACAGGCCGAAGCCGAGGACAAATTCAGCAGAACTCCGCTCATCAATGCGGCGGAAAATGTGTGCGTAAAACAGCAGTAAACTTGGTAGCCAGATGATAAATGCCGTCCACGGAAGATCGGAATTCGGCCAGGCAAGATTCTGGCCGAAGTAAACAAAAAAGGCGTGAATGTTATCAGGTCGCAATGCCATATGCTCCGGAACGCTTGTCATGAGAAGGAGTCCGGCAATGAAGACGGCGAGCAATATGGTCATTGAGATCAGATTTTCACCCAGCCGGCTCGCCCCGGCGGAGCCTCCGGCGACTTGTCCGCCATGGCTCTCTGAGCGACGGCGGAAGTCTGGGCCCCGCTGCATTACGGTGCGCAGGAGAATAATCAGCAACACGGATGCGGCGGCACAAAATCCCGAGCCCATGGTAACGAGACTGAAAAGAGCGCACAGAAAGCCCAAAAACCATTGCCAGGAAAACAGCCTGGATCTGAGAAGAAACCAGATGGCCAGCAGCGCAAAAACAATCAGCACCTCTTTGCCCGTTAAGCCGAGCAGGGTGCAGGCCCAGGAGAATGGAAGAGAAAAAACAAGCGTGTTGAACAGGCAGAGGACCGCCAGATGTTTTCGGCTAAGCAGCGTCCACGCAAAAGCGCTTAAAATAACACCGATGCCGGCGGTTATAAGCGCGTTCAACGTCATGCCGAGACGGGCGTCCCACTGGCCGTTCAGAACCAACAGGAGGAGAGACAGGACACGGTTGATGAAAATACGGTGCTCGGAATGACCCGCAAACAGGTCCTTCAGCGCAAGGTTTTTTTCCATGAATGGAATGTAAAGCGACCATCCTTCCGTTACCCATTGATCCCACCAGGGCAAGGCCGATCCATAAAGATCAATGAGCCAGAGTTTTGAACCAAGGATGGTGAGGAAAACGGCGGCAAGCCAGAAAAAAACCATTGCTTTGCCGCCGATTTGTTTGCCGGCTATCGTCTCATCAGGATTCATAAAAATGTTGTATGCGTGTTGGCTGATCTTAAGAATAACGGCTGTCCGGTAAATATCAACGTCGAAACCTTCCTTATGGCGGGCGCTCAACCCGATAAATGTGCCTGCCGGCGTGGGAATAAATCTTTTTCAGCTTCGATACGCGGTCAAGCGATTCAATTTGGTTGTCCAGGCAAAGCAGGTAATCCACGTTCAGGGCGGCAAATCGCGGGTTGTCCGGGTGCAGGCAGACGGCGACGCTATCATTATGAACGAGACGGATTTTAAAGTCGTCCGGCACGGACGGCATTTCAAAGACAACATGGGCGTAGCGGTTGTATGCCGGACGAAATTGGCCTTGCGGGTCCAGTATTTTCCACAATTCAAGCTGGGAATAGGCGTGCACGCCGTTGAGCGCGCGCGAACCGATCATGCGAAACAAATTCGGCAGCGCCGCATCGCCGTAGGCGATCCAGACCGGCTGATGACTTTGCTTTTGCGCTTCCTGATCTATTGACCGGATTTTTTGTGAGAGCGAATTCTCCTGAATGAAAGCCGTGCCACCGCGGGCAAGAGGATTAACGTTATAGGTGGTCAGGATGGAGGCGATCATGATGGCTGGGAGTACCAGGCGCGGCGCCAGGTAGAGCAGGGGCGCCAGTGCCATCGCAAAAAGGCCCCCGATTAGTGCCGTATTTATGGAATAATTCGGAAAGTGCCCGGACAACTTGAATCCTAACGCCACGTGAAACGTAATCCAGAACGCGCTGACGATCCAAGGCGTAACATAATCCTTACGGGATGCCGGCATCAACTGTTGCCGGTGGGAAACATAAACTGCCAATAAAAGAATATCCGCGATCCCCAGTCCGATCAGCGTCCGAAAAGGCGGCGCTCGATTCATAAGCGTCCAGCGCGACAATAGTTCCGGAAAACCAATCAAGTTCCAGATCAGCAGGAAGGCAATATAACCTAAAATTCCGAGGAGCAGGCCATTGGGCGGTTTGCGGGTACGCCACCAGTCCCGGAGCAGGGCGGCAACTACCAGCGGAAAAACCAGAAAAAAAGCGGCGCCTTCACATGGATTGAAATCCCACCATTCCGGTGGCGGTTTAATGCTGAGGACATTACCCCGGAAAAGATGCCAGATTGTTTGATCGCCGCCGGACGAGAAACGCTGGCCGGGATAATCACTATTCCGAATGATAGCAATCGTTTCCCAGTTGCTCACTGCCATGTACGCGCCCATGCCGATAATGCAGAGAACGGCTAACAGGGCACAAGCCCAGCGGGTTTTTTCCCACGAATGCCGCGTGAGGCTTGCCCGCTTACGGAGGGGTGCGTCTGCATAAATATCCGGAATTGTAGGCCCGGTGCCCACACCGGGCGCGGGCTGATCTGTGATATCATTGCTTTTCCGTGTCAGCGCCAGTCCGGTAAAAACAAAGACGATAAAGTAAAACAGGGCGACTAGATATGGCAGGTAATTGAAAGTCAACAGAAACGCTACCCCGAACCAGGCCAAGAGAACGGCTGACAGCAGAAGTTGTAAGGTTGACAGGGTTGTCCTTAGTCGTACCAAGGAAAAGAGCGTGCCGCAGGCGAAAATTACCGTCGGCGTGCAGTTGAGCGCCCAAGCCTGGAAAAACGGCGAGAAGAGCAATGCCGTGGCGCCGCACGCAGACGTCCATTCGTCATTGCCCGTCAACCGGCGCAGAACCAGCCATACGGCAATCCAAGTGCCGAACACATAAAACCACCACTGGAATGCCATGCCGATATCGCCGGAAATGAAGTAGCCCCACACTTGGGGGCGGAATAACACCATCGGATCGCGCACTGGCGCCGCGCAGGTGATCAACATGTTGTAGTGCCCGTCGCCGATCAGCCGATTTTCAGTGGCGAAGGGTGGTTGGTCGGCCTGCTGGGCCAGCATGTGTGGCAACATCACAATCCAATCATCCGTCCGGTAGCGATTGGCCTTGTTAAAGAACACTTCGCGGTGCGGTGAGCCGTCAATGACGGAATGCCATGCGGTAAAGGAAAACCCATGAATCCGAGCGCCTGTCAGGATGCCTCCGAACAGGATCAGGCAAGTAATGACGACGATTGGTAAAACCCCCTTGGATTTGATACGCGGTGCATTCATTGGCTTGCTATGAAGATGGGCTTGATTTTGCGCGAAAATCACTATTCCGGCGATTTGTTTCAAACGACCTGCCCGCCTGCAATCCGTCGGCCGACAGATCGCATTGCCTACCCGCAGGCGCTACGCGACAGCATTTCGGGCGGGGCGGGCAGGCAGTCGCTGTGCTCCAGCGCTGCAGGCGGGTAAAGACGGAGTGCAAATTATTTTTTAGCCAAAATACATACGGATTGTCCAATCGGCCCTAATTTGGCTGTTTTTTCAACCACACTTCCGTTCTCGAATTTGAGCGGATGCGGTATGGGAATGTGCGGAATGTTTCCATCAATGATCGATGCAATTTCAAGTTCCAAATGATATGCCCAAGCTTCAATAGCATCTCTGCTCATAAATATAATTAAAGGATGAGATTCGTATGCTTTTTGAAAAGTTGATTCAAACACCACCCATTGGTCGGGTATTTTGAACTCAAGAAAAGAGAAGAATATTTTCCCGTTCTGTTTTAAAACGCGTTTTGCTTCATGTAAATACCAGTAAGATTGCTCGTGAAGTAGATGCGTAAAAACAGAAAAAAAACAAACCATATCCGCCTGACCATCTTTCTCTGGAATATTTATTCCTTTTGTTACTTCGAATTTCCAATCGGGGCGGTCAGTTATTTTGCGCGCATGTTGGATGAAATCAGCGACCACATCAACACCCAAATATTTGCCGGATAGATACTGGGCGAGGGGTTTGGATAAACGACCTGATCCGCATCCTACATCTATGAGGTAATCGTTGGGCTTTAAGCCATGCTGAATCAAAAGTTCGCGTTCAAGGATGCCGACCGTATCAAAATTGCCTCCCACCCCCAGAGACATCGCCTGATTTTGATCATGTTGTTTCCTTAGATTGTGAGCTAATCTATTATAAGATTTAACAAAATCCGACTTTTCCTGCATATTAAACCTCAAAAATATTTTGTGCCACTTTTTGTTTTACCCCAACGGGTTTACCCGCCTGAGGAGGGGCGGCGCCATAGGTTTGCCAAGCCAGAGGCATGGCGACCAGGGCAAAGAGATAACTACGGCGAACAAGTTTTTGGCGCATCCCTGTTCCGCTCCAAGCAGGATACGCCAAATTTGCGCGACGCAAAATCAAGGTATGGCCTGCAGACCTGCCCGGCGAGCTCCGGCGTAATTCCATAAACTGTTACGGATTGGGGTTCTTTTTCAAGAAATACTGCAGGAGCTCGATCGGGAACGGGAAAATAATGGTGGAATTCTTTTCGGTGGCAATTTCCGTAAGCGTCTGCAGGTAGCGCAACTGCACGGCCACCGGCTGGGTAGCCATAATGTCAGCGGCATCCTTTAATTTCGAGGAAGCCTGGAATTCGCCGTCGGCGTGAATGACCTTGGAGCGGCGTTCGCGTTCGGCCTCGGCCTGTTTGGCAATGGCGCGCTTCATGTTTTCGGGCAGGTCCACGTCCTTGACCTCAACTGCGCTGACCTTGATGCCCCAGGGGTCCGTGCGCTCGTCAATGATCTTCTGGAGCATGCGATTAATTTTTTCGCGGTTGGACAACAGATCATCCAATTCGTGCTCGCCCAGAACGGAACGGAGCGTCGTCTGGCCCATCTGGGACGTGGCGTAGAGATAGTCCTCCACGGCAATGATGGCCTTGGATGGTTCTAAAACCTGGAAATACATCACGGCGTTCACTTTAAGCGACACGTTATCCTTGGTCACCACTTCCTGTGGCGGCACATCCAGGGCTACCGTGCGGAGCGAGACCTTGATCATTTTTTCGAACATGGGAATCAGCAGGATAAGTCCCGGCCCGCGCACGCCGACAAACCGGCCCAGGCGGAAGATCACCCCGCGTTCATATTCCTTCAAGATTTTGACCGTATTGATGACGAGAAATAAAACAATGACGATAACCGCAATTAGTCCCGGACCCATGGTGTGACCCTCCTGTTTTGAAGTCAAAATGAAGAATGCAGAATGTAGAATGCAGAATGATTCCGATTACTGTTCTCCGTTTTCGACTTCGGTTTGTCTGTTTGCTGACTTCTGATTTCTGTCCTCCGTATTTGTTCTCTGACAATCGCCGATCGGGGATCGGCTCCTATACTGTCATCTGGCGTCATCTTCCGGCCTACACGCTTCTTCCACCTTCAACGTCATTTGCTTGATGGCGACTACCTTCACACGGCGGCCGGCCGGAATCTCCGTGTCGGCCACGGCATTCCAATGGGCGCCGGTTACAAAAGCCGTACCTCCGTCCCGGGTGATCACCGTGCGGGCATTCCCTTCCTGGCCTACCAGTCCCTCGACGCCCGAGACCGGACGTCGGAGCATGGCTTTCAGCGACAACCATACGCCGAGCGCAAAAAAGGCGCCTGTGATCAGCACCACCGGAATGATAACCTGCAATGATACCCGCATGGCAGGATCGGGATTGTGATTAAATAACATGAGCGATCCAATGACCATGGCCACCAGTCCTCCAACGGTCAGCACTCCGTGTGTTGCGGCCTTAATATCCACGATAAACAGGACAACTGCCAGCACAATCAGTAAAATTCCGGCATAATTCACCGACAAGGTCTGGAACGCAAAAAAAGCCAGGATCAGCGAAATGGCCCCCACCACGCCCGGCAAAATGGCGCCGGGATTAGACAACTCGAAATACAGGCCCATTAGGCCGAGCATTAACAGGATATAAGCCAGATTGGGATTGGCGATGGCGTGCAACAGTTCGTCACGCCAGTTCATTTCGAACCGCGTCAGCACGGCGCCCTTGGTTTTCAGTGTCACGGTGGTTTCGTTGAGCTTGACGGTGCGGCCATCCAGCAGAGTCATCAGCGCCTCCGTGCTCGGCGCCACCAGGTCAATTACCTTCTTTGCCAGGGCCTCGGTTTCCGAGAGCGACACGCTTTCCTTGACGGCCGAATTGGCCCAGTCAATGTTGCGTCCCCGCTTTTCGGCGATGGAGCGGATGTAAGCGGCCGCATCGTTGACCGCCTTGGCCGCCATGTTGGTGTCTGTCTGTAATGATTGTCCGATTGCCACAGGATGGGCGGCGCCGATGGCTGTGCCGGGTGACATGGCGGCTACGTGCGAGGCCATGGTAATAAAGGCGCCGGCCGAGGCCGCGCGCGAACCGGGGGGTGCCACGAAGACCACCACCGGCAATTTGGCCGACATGATGCGCTTGATGATAACCCGCATGGAATCATCCAGGCCGCCAGGAGTGTCCAGTTCAAACACCACGCACTCGGCCTTTTGCTGTTCCGCACGGTCAATGGCTTCGATCATGAACTTGACCGTAATGGGGCCGATGACACCATCCACCTTCGCGACCAGCACCTCCGCGCCGCCGGCACTCACCTGCAGACCGAAGGCCAGCAGAACACTACATAGAAACTGCCGCAAGATCATAATAGGCACCCGTGAATTATGCAACAAAGTGAAACCGAATTAGGGCTATGGCGGCCAAGTTGCCGCGGCTCAGGCATCAATCAAGATTTTGCTCCATTTTTTACGCTTTTGTTCAGCGCCGCCCCTTTTGTCCAAAGCTCCGATTCACTCAAATCGATATTATCGCTCCATGAAATGCCATATCCGCCTGCGTCAACTTTAACACCACGGAAGAAAGATTCGTTTTTGAATGCCGTGAACGGTGTTTTATTGAGAAGAGCATGGCAGTCGAAAATCTTTTCTTTCCCATTGTTAAACCGAACGCGAAGCCGTTTCCCTCGCAGGGGATTGACCGTCTCTACTTTAGGATAACCGGATATTTTCATTATTTTAGACCTGGGAGTTGTTTGTATTCCCGCTTCTTCCACATTTTTATCAGTTCTTCCTGATATGTTTTTGCCCAATCTTTAACCATTTTCTGGGCGCGCAGGGGCAAGTCACCCTCGATCATTTCAATGGTTTGAATTTTGAAGACACCGTTAAACTCGCCATAGACGGCATGAAAATGGGGTATGCCGTGTTCATTGAAATACATCTTAATCAAAATACCATAGAATCGAGTAATTACTGGCATGTATTCACCTTTTTCGGTTTATCCTTAATTGTATCTCTTTAGCCATCCGACCTGTCCACCATAGGCTTGACGAAGGAGGACGGTTTATTTCTACGCTCCTACCAGCCCCTTTTCCGCCGGAGGCGGATCTGCCCGTGGCATGGCCAAGGCGCAATTCTCCCGAAAATATGCGATCAGTTTGAACCGTTAACCTCGCTTTAGTTTCCCGGCGATAATATAAAGCAACGGTTACGGGTTGTCAAACTAAGAATCCGGCCCAAGAATCCGCGCGTTTGCCAAGGCTACGCAGGGCGAACCGTTGCGTCCGCGGGACTATGAAAGTTGGACTGGCGAAGAAGGGTCAATGGAAGCAAGATACAAACTGGAAAATTCCGCAAACGATGCTGAATAAGACACACCAGCCTGTTATCATTGGTTCCTGACGAAAATCCTCGCAAATTTCAGCAAACAGATTTATGGGATATGCGGCTATCGTGGGGAATTGCTTGACCCTGATGCCGCTCATGATTGCCTTTTCCATCGCGCGCCGGGCAGGTTCGTCAAGAACAGGAGAATGGCCGATGGAACCAAGCATTTGGCGGACACGAATGTTTTCCTAACTTTCCCGGGCGCATTTTGGACAGTTTGCAATATGTTGGGCCAGCGCGGCATGTTCGGCATGAGTCAGTTTTTCGGCGGGGTAAGACCGTAATACGGT
>VSJD01000096.1 GCA_008636095.1 Kiritimatiellota bacterium
CCGAACGGCCCAGCATTGTAATATATTCATTTTCAATCCTCCCTTAAAAAGGCAAGTTTGACGCGTAATATCTTCCGTGCGTAATAAAGACGGCTCATAACGGTGCCAATGGAGCAATCCATGATCTCCGCCCCGCTTCTTTATAAGCATAGCCTTCCAGATCGCACAGAACTATGGCCGCGCGATGATGCGGCGAAAGAGCTTGAATGACATGGGTAATATGCCGTTGGCGCTCCTTGGTCTCTAATTTTACCGAGGGGTCAGCCTCGTTTGAAATCAGGGCCGCGGCGTGTTCTTCCAGCGGAGATGTCGCGCGCGCCTGTTGACGCCGGTTCAAATTAATGCTGAGATTGACCGCAATCCGCTTCAGCCACGAGCCGAATTTGGCGTCGTCCCGCAGTGTTTCCAGACGGTTGAATACCAGGATAAAAGCTTGCTGGGTAATGTCGGCCGCATCCGCATTGGAAACAAAACGGCATGCCAGAGAATACACACTTGCCTGATATTTTTGCAAAAGCACCCGAAACGCTTTTTGCTTTCCATCCCTGGCTTCCCTGACAAGCGCGGAATCGTCCGTCTGGTCAATATCCCGATCGTCTGATGGACAAGCACCGCACAAAATTTGATCGGTCATAACCTGAACCGCCATCGCCATTTCAGCCTTTCCACAAGATGTATAGCATGTTGAGGACGCTTATACAAACACTTGCTATGATGTTTCCTCCCAGAAAGGCGACCAGAACAGTAACCAGCCGCCGCCAACTCCTCATTGCAGGGCAGACAATGTTTAACATGATTGTCAAAAGTCGAAGTGTCAGAAATAAAAATGGAAACGATATAGATAAAAGAAAAATATAACCTAAATATGTTCCAAGAAACTGGAGGATTAACGGGTGCTGTAAAATGTTTTTTAAAAGAATAAAAATAAAACCTGTAAGCAAAATCTCCGGCAACATACAATATCCCGCAATTCGCAGGAATGAATACCATTGACCCTGCTTCGCCAAAAACCCATGTGACTCGCCATTGGGAGAAATGGCGTTCTTGGCTTCGCAGGGTGCTTCGCCGGTTTTTGCGTGCGATTTAATTCTCGTTGCTAAAGTAACTAAAAAACCAAAAAGAAAAAGGAAACCAAAAAGACAACCACTGTTTGTACTTATAATCATCTTGTTATGAAAAGGCACCCAAAATGTTAATATTAGCGGCATTCCTATATATCCTATTACCAACAGCAGAACCAATGAGACGAACCATGTTCCGCGCTCGTATATTTCCTGAAGCGTATGACGGGGCCGCCAAAGAACGCCCCATAGGTCGCCCATGGTTTGACGAAATACGGCGAATACGGCTTTTAAATAGATGGTTAACATTTTTGCGCTCCTTAAAATAAAATTATGCCTTTGTTAATAAAGACACTTTTGGGAAGCCTTTTATTCAATAAATCTAAGGCTCTTGCAAAACCCTGTCATCCGCCCACCCCGCTCCCGTTGCTACGGGAGCACCCCTCCGCTGGAGGGGACCCAGAAACACCTTGCGCATCAACGAGGTGCCCTCCTTGGAGGGTCGCTCCGCCTTTGCGGAGCGGGGTGGGTGGTTCCCTTGTAGTGCAGGGTTTTGCAAAATCCTCATAGGACTACCAATTATTTGCTTGTCGTGCTATAATGCGCCCCATGGACTTATTGTATGCCAAATATAATCGCCAGCGCCTGCCCCCATTTCAGATTGAAACTTCGATCTGGCGAGACCGCGGCCGGAAGTTTGTCCTGAAAAAAGCGCTTGCTCCCGACGCGGTTGAGCACCTCCAGCGTCTGCACGAACAGGCCGCGCCGATCCGTCACAGCCTGCGCGGCGACCGCCTCCGGTTGCCGGCAGTCACCGTAATTGACGAGCACACCCTGCGTTTCGATTTCGTGGAAGGCCGCAGTCTGGATGCCCTGCTCGTTCGCGCCTTCCGGGAGCAGGACCAGGCGCGGTTCCTGGGTATCATTGCCGACTACCTGGCGTTACTGAACAACGCGTTTACCACGGTCCCGGCGCCAATGTTTACGGAGGCCATGCGGCAGGTCTTTGGGCTGGCATCACCGGCGGAGCTTGACGGCCTGGGGCCATTTCTGACACCGGCCCTGGTTGACCTGGTGTTTGAAAATATTTTGGTGGACGGTGACCGGTATCATCTAATTGACCATGAATGGGTGTTCGAGGGATGCCTGCCGGTTTCGTTTGTCCTGTTCCGGAGCTTGTTTTACTTTTACGAGAAGAACAAGGCGTTCGGTCTCGAGGCCTGGATGCCCCTGACCGTGGTACTGGAACGCTTTGCCCTTGCGCCGGAGACGGTCCGCCGCTATCGTAAAATGGACGAGGCTTTTCAAGCGCATGTCTTCGGCCGCGAGCGCTGTTACCGCTACAAGGACCGCTACGCTAAATACGCCCATTCCGTGCCGTCGCTCCTGGAAACCATCGAACATCAGCGGCAGGTCGTACGGGACTATCATGCGGAGATCGAGAATATGCGGCAGATGATGCGGAACAGCGTTGGCTGGCAGTTTGTGCAAAAAACCGGCCGCCTGATGAACACGTACTTCCCGCCGGGTACCCGCCGCCGCCGCACCCTGGAACGTATCCTGCGGCGGCTCCAAGCCTTCATGTAACGTGACTGCTCGGAAGATGGCGCAACCCAAGTATGGGAGTATGGGCGTGTGGGAGTGCGGGAAACTCTTTACTCCCATACATCCAAACTCCCATACACCCATACTATCCCGTATTCACGACAACCGGTAATGCCGGTCAATCAGCGGCGATGGACCGGCGTGGCGGCTGAATAACGCCCATTTTTCGTAGCTCTCTTCCTGCTCCGCGCGGGATGCCGATTGATGGTGAACAAGTTCAGCGAAGGGCGTGTACATAATTTTATAGCCGGCGCGAATAATTTTCAAGCAAAGGTCGGCATCATTAAACGCGATCGGGAACCGGACTTCATCAAAACCGCCTACGGCCCGAAACACCGATTTGCGGATCAGCATGCAGGCGGCCGTCACGCCGCTGACATCCCGCTGAACCTTGGTGTAATAGCCTTCATCGAGATGGAGATTCATGGCGCAATAATACACGTCCGGCCGGAACACCATGCCGCCATGCTGAAGCTCGCCGTTCGGGTACCTGAGCCGACAGCCTACCGCGCCAACCTGCTTGCGGTAAATATGCTCCAGCATTGCTTCCAGCCAGTTGCCTTGCTGGATCTCCACGTCGTTATTCAGAAACAACAGGAGCTCGTTAGGAATTTGAGCAACCGCCCAGTTATGTAAGCGGGCGTAATTAAACGGCTCGTCAAACGTCAACAGGCGGAGCCGACCGGTCGGGCTCGGGCGCAGGGATGCCAGGTAAGCCTTGGTTTCAGCCTGGTCGGACCGGTTATCCACCAGGTACACGACGGTATTGGCAAATGTTGTTTTTTTAAAACTTTCCAGCAGGCGCCGCAAGTAGACTGCTTGATCCTTGAACGGGATAATGATCGCTACCTCATCACGTGTATCCGGCAGGGTGTACTTGACGCGGTACCAGTAAAACGCGTCGTCGGTCACTGTGGCCCGGATCGCGTGGCGGTCGAGATACGCCTGGATGGCTTTTTTCCCATTGAGGTAGGACTTGGGCCATTCCGGCGTGGAATGACGGTCGAACGAGCGGATGTCGTTGGAGGTGGCTGCATGGTGAGCGCGCCAGGCGTAGAGCAGGAGCGGCAGGTGATAAAATCGGAGCCCGTGTTCCAGGGCTCTCAGCATGAGATCGTGATCCTGCGCGCCGTCGTAGTCTGAATTCAGCGGGCCGATCTGCCGGAGCGCCGATCGCTTCATGATGACGAAATGCAGGACGGCGTTGCACGAGAGCAGAAGGTCGAGCGAGATCGGGCATTTGCGCATCTGACCAACGATGGTGTTCTTGCTGTTGATCACGACCTCGTCGGTGAAAAACACGTCCTCGTCATGGCCGTCGTTCACGGCCCGCACAAAGTAAACCAGCGCGTCCGGATGCAATAGGTCGTCGTGGTCCATGAAGGCGATATAATCGCCCCGGCTGGCTTCAATGCCGGTGTTGGTGGCTCCGCTGATGCCCAGGTTGCGCGCGTTGCGAATCAGCTTCACGCGTGGATCGCCTCCGGTTTCGGAAAGCGCGGCGAGCGTCTGCGGCCGGGTGGACTGGTCATCCACCAGGATCAGTTCGAAGCGGTCGTAGCTCTGTGCCAAAACACTCGCCACGGCTTCCTTCAGCCAGGACGAATTATAGACCGGCATGACGATTGAAACGAGCGGTCGCATCTTCAGCAGTGGCAAATATGCCGCTGCGTTGGAGGGTTTCGTCGGCGGGAATTTTTCCATGAGCCCGAAACCCATTTTCGGGAAACCGCGCAGGCGGGCAAATTTGCCGAACGTCAGCAGGACGGCTTTGCGAATACCATGTTGCCAACTGATGCTCCAGAACTGACGAGGCAATCGTAAAAGGCTGATCAATTAACACTCCCTTCGGTCATTCGAATTACTCTCCACGGAAGAACGCTTCCCAATGCGATGGTTGTTGGTCAAAGCATATTATTCTTCATTGCCATTGTCAATCCAGCTCGGTGCGGTCTTTTGACATGTTATTAACAGGTGGTTATCAACCTGTTGATGATAACCAAACCCGGATATTTCACGCTTGGCGTGAAATATTCGCCCTGCGGGCTAAGGAAATAAACCACCGGCCAGTCGGCCATACGCCCCCTTTGGGCTTTTGGCCGGCCTGAATTTGCCCTAAAAAATAATTAAAAATAATTGTTGACAATTGGTGGGTTAAAGTGTCAAATAGTGTCAAACAAAGGGGGGTAAGTGGAACAGCATGACATAGAACGACCGGAACCGGTGCTGGGCAGTGGGGGATTTGCCAGCAGTTTTCTGCATGCGCTGGACCCCAAAAAACGCCTCACCATACCATCCATCTGGCGCGCGGAAGTGGGTGCCCCAAAAAGCCTTTATGTCCTGCCCGGGCTCAACAACGAAAAATGCCTGTACGTCTATCCGGCCCGTGAAATGGCGAAGCGCTTGGATAAATTCCGCAAAATTGGTATCGGCGATAAAAAGGCGCGGCTCTTTGCGCGCATTTTGGCATCCAGTTCTGACTTGGTGGCTTGGGATTCCCAGGGCCGCATCCGCATCAAGGACGAATTGCTTGCCTGCGCAAAAATTTCCGACCAGGTGAAACTCGTGGGCGCCTGGGATCGGTTCGAATTGTGGAATCCGGAATTATGGAAACAGTCCACCGAATCCATTGATGCGACGACCATGGACGAAGCCGTACGGTATTTGGATTTCTAAAAAAATATAACGGCGGTCGGATCGCCGCACCGCCGAATTGGCAGATCGCGTAACAAACGGAGAGAAAGATTATGAGTATGACGTGTTTTCTGGAAGTGAATGGATCCCTGCGGGGCAGTCGCAAGGAGAAATGGTTTCAGTTGCCGGTAACCGGTCTGGCCGCTCGTTCGCTGCGCTTTGGCAACCATGCCCTGGTGGTGAACGCCTGCCCAGCGTTGCGCGGGGACACCATGCAGATCCTGCCCCTGGGTGATACGCGCCGGCTTCAACTGGAACCGCGGAACCGGCTGGAAACGGAACCTTCGGCGGCCAGCCGGATGGCCTCACTGATTTCAAACAGCAAATTATTTTCGTTGCTCATGTAGCTATGCCTTGGGTTCGATGTCTTCCTGGCAAAGGAGATTACGTGTCATGAACGGAAACAAAGTTGTCACGAAATGTTGCATTTGCGGCCGCGAAAAGACTGACCAGGGCTGGCAATACACGTTTCCGGCCAACGAACCGAAGAACGTGTATTCGCACGGCTTTTGTTCGGCCTGTTACGATGTGGAGGTCATGAAGGCCAAAATGCGTCTCGCGATGCCGGCAATGGCCGTGTTGCGTTGAGGATGCTTCGGCCGGTGCCGACGACTCGGCCGGTGCCGACGACTCGGCCGGTGCCGACGACTCGGCCGGTGCCGACGACTCGGCCGGTGTCTGGAGGAAGGGCGCGCATGCATACGCCGGTCATGGTGCGGGAAATCCTGACCTTGCTGGCAATTCGGCCGGATGGCACGTACGTGGATGGCACCGTGGGGGGTGGGGGGCATGCTCGCGCGATTCTGGAACGGTTAGGCCCTCGTGGCTTTCTGTTGGCACTGGATCGCGATACGAACGCCATCGCGATAGCACGTGAAGCTTTGGTGGTATGGTCGGCGCAGTGTCGGTTTGAACAGGGAAATTTTGCCGATCTAAAGCCTCTGGCAGAACGGCATGGTCTTCAGGCGCTGGACGGTGTGCTCCTCGATTTGGGTATGTCGTCTCTGCAGGTGGACCAGGCCGAGCGGGGCTTCAGTTTTATGCAGGATGGGCCTCTGGATATGCGCATGGACCTGCACCAGCCGACAACGGCCGCCCATTTGGTTGCTTCACTGGGCGAGGAGGCCTTGGCCGAGATCATTCGCTCCCTGGGCGATGAGCTGGCCTCGCGCCGGATTGCGCGGGCGATTGTGCGGGAACGCCGGCAGGGGGCGATCCAGACCACTGGGCGTCTCGCGGACCTGGTGGTTCGCGTGCTGGGGGCGCGGCACGGGCGGATTCATCCGGCTACGCGCACGTTCCAGGCGTTGCGGATGGCTGTCAACCGCGAGCTGGAATCATTGACCGCGGGGTTGGAGGCGGCAATCGGCTTACTGAAGTCGGGGGGGCGTCTGGCGGTTCTGAGCTATCACAGCCTGGAAGATGGCTGTGTCAAACGAATAGGGAAGGAGCACATTGGCCGGTGGGTGTCCCTGCCGGCCGGGGGCGAGCGCTGGGAAGGAACCCAGCCGCTTGTGAGGTGGATTACGCGAAAGCCGTTAACGGCTTCCCCTGAAGAAATTTTACGGAACCCGAGATCACGATCAGCCAAATTACGTGTAATCGAAAGGATAGACTTCAATCATGGCCAAGCATAACCGGCGCAAAAGAACCGAAGGTTTTGTAATCGCACTACCCTGGGCGGCGGTACTGATGGGCGTCGTGGTCCTGATGCTCATGTACGTCTGGCTCGATGCGCGCGGTCAGGCCCTGGGTAGCCGGATTAAATTTTCGGAGCAACAGCGCGCGAAAATCCAGAAGCGGTATGATTACGAATTGTGGAAATGGGAAACCCTGAAGTCGCCGTCCAGTATCGAAAAGGCGCTCTCCCAGAACCGTGTCGCCATGATTTGGCCGGAAGAAGGCCGTTTAGTCCGTCTGCAGGAACCGGAACTGGCCGCCGAAAACGTGCCCCCCTACAGCCGGCAGATGGCCCAACTTGCGCAGATCCCAAGGTTCGTTGTGAATGATTGAATGGAGATATAGGAACCGCCTGATCGGGTTGGCCATACTTATGATGCTGGCGTTGGTCGGCGTCAGCACCCGCTTGGTCTATCTGCATTTTCACCTTGGCCCCGGCGTGGATCGTGGCGCCCGGATCACCGCCATGCGTCAGTTCCGGGAAAGGCTGGCGGTGGTTCGCGGAAAAATCCTGGATCGTAATGGCAACGTGCTGGCCCTGGATCTGGTGAAAAAAGAACTGTGCGCCAGCCCCATCGAAATTGCCAGCAACCGCAATGCCCAGGCCGTGGCCGAAGCCATCGGCCGGATCCTGAACGTGGAGCCGTGTGTGCTCCTGGACCGGATTGTTAACCGGCCGGAGCGTCAGTTCGTCTATGTGACCGGGTTCGGCCATGTGCTTGAGGACGATCAGGCCGAGGCCCTGCGGCGCGCGCAACTGCCCGGCGTGTTCCTGAAGGACGCCATGGTGCGATCGTATCCGCGCGGCGCCAGTCTGTGTCATGTGCTCGGGTACGTCAACCTGGAGCCGGAGCGCAACGGCTGTGCCGGGATCGAACAGCGCTGGGACCGTTATCTGCGGGGCGTGCCGGGGTTGCTGGTCGGTGAGCGGGACGGCCGCCGCCATGAAATGTATAACCGCCGCCTGCTGGAAATCAAGTCGTGCCCCGGCGCCAATGTCACGCTGACGATTGACCAGTATGTGCAGTATATCGTCGAGCGCGCGCTGGAAAACGCCGTGCGCGAACAGCGGGCCACGGCGGCCTGGGCGATCGTCGAACGCGTGCGCACGGGCGAAATCCTGGCGATGGCCAATATCCCCGCTTTTGATCCGCGCGCGTTTCGGGCGACGGCGCCGGATGCCATGCGCAATCGCTGTATTGCCAACAATTACGAGCCGGGGTCCACGTTCAAGGTAGTCGTCGTGGCGGCCGCCCTGAATGAAAAACTGGTGGCGCCCGCCCAGATATTCGATTGTGAAAACGGCACTTGGTTTTACGCGCGGCGTCCCTTGCGCGATTTTCATCCCTATGGCAATCTTTCCGTGGCCGATATCATCAAAAAATCCAGCAATATCGGCGCGGCCAAAATCGCCGTACTTCTGGGCAATGCGCGTCTATATGCCTACTTGAAGCAATTTGGCATTGGCGAACGCACCGGCATCGAATTGCCGGGCGAGGAGGCCGGTTTGCTGTATCCGGTCTCGAAATGGACCGCCATTTCGCCGACGCGGATCGCAATCGGCCATGAAGTGGCGGTCACCGCCTTGCAAATGTTGGGTGTGCTCTGTACCATTGCCAACGATGGGGTGCGTATGAAGCCGCAGATTATCCAGCAGGTTACCGATGCGGATGGCCGTGTGCTGTATCAGCAGTCCCCCGTGGCCATCAGTCAGCCTATCCGTCCGGATACGGCCCGGCTCATGAAAAGCCTGCTGACCCGTGTCACCGAAGAGGGCGGTACGGGTGCCCGCGCCCGGGTCGAAGGCTATAACGTGGGCGGCAAAACCGGCACCGCCCAGAAGGCCATCCCGGGTGGCTATTCCGATACGCTGAACATGTCCTCCTTCATGGGATTTATTCCGGCCGAGGATCCACAGCTCGCGATCATCGTGGTCCTGGATGAACCCAGCAACGATGTGCGTACGGGCGGGTACGTGGCCGGGCCGGTGTTCAAGGAAATTGCCGAACAATCCGTGCGGTACCTGGATATTGCGCCCCAGCGGAGGTGTCCGCCCCAGGGCGAAGTCAACGTGGCCAGTCAGCCCGGACCGGGTGTGAACCTTGGAATTTGATTTGGAGTAGCCGTTCACGGCTTGAAATTGAAAACTGGAAAATGGAAATTAGGGGAAGAGATGGGCAGACAGAAATCAAAAAGCCGAAATTGGATATTTGAAATTAGGAAGAAAGGTTCCGATTCTGCGCTAATTTCTAATTTCCAGTTTCCAATTTCAACGTTTCGTAAATGCTTGCGATTCGGATTGTTTTTATCAGTTCGATCTTAGCCTGCATTATTCATAAAAAACAGATTTTCATTCATAAGTATTTCAAAGCCAACGGCTTTGAAATTTTGACGCGCCCTGATGCTCTTCGTGATCGGGGCTTGCTCAAGGCTAACCCTGAGCACGAGCCCTGAGCAAAGTTGAAGGGCTCACGGCGAAGCCCTTCGGGTGACCTATTCATGAAGAACTAAAATCTTCATGAATAGGTCAGGTTAGGCGTTATTCTAGAAAGCCATCATGAAACTTAGCACACTGCTCGCAGTCATCAAACCGCTGGCAGTCGGCCGGCCAGGGGATCCGGACATCAAGGGCTTGGCGTATGACTCTCGCAAGATCAAACCGGGATTTATTTTCTTTGCCCTGCATGGCCAAAACCAGGATGGGAACCAGTTTGTCCCGGATGCGGTGACGCGGGGTGCCGCGGCCGTGGTCTCAGACCAGGCCGCCCCGGTCAGCCATGGTCCCGCGATCATCATCCGTGTTAGCGATCCGCGGCAGGCCATGGCGGAGCTTGCCGCCGCGTTTAATAATAACCCCTCGGCCAATCTGCAGGTGGTTGGCATCACGGGCACCAATGGCAAAACCACCACGGCATTCATGCTGCGGGATATTTTTACCGATGCCGGCCGCCATACGGGCCTGATCGGTACGGTGGCCTACGAAATCGGTGGCCGTACGATTCCGGCCAATCGTACAACCCCTGAATCCGTTGACCTGCAGGATATGCTGGCCCAGATGGTGCATGTCGGTTGCCAGAGTGCTGTCGTGGAGGTCTCGTCGCACGCGCTGATCCAGAAGCGTGTCGGGGGTATTGATTTCGATGTTGCCGTATTTACCAACCTGACGCACGACCACCTCGATTACCATGCGACGAAGGAAAATTATTTTCAGGCCAAGGTGCTGTTATTCCGGGGCCTCAGCCGGTGCCATAAGAAACCAGTGGCGGTTGTCAACCTGGATGATCCCTACGGCCGTGAGTTGGTCCGGGATGTGCCGCTCGAGGCGGACCTGATCACCTATGCCACCGGTCAGGATGCCGCCGTGCGTGCCGTCAATCTGCAAATCACATCCGCCGGCAGTGTCTTTGAAGTACATAGTCCCTGGGGAGAAGCCCAGGTCAAGCTGAAACTCCTGGGTCATTACAATGTCAGTAACACGCTGGCGGCCTTGGCCGTGGCGGGGGCAACTGGTGTGCCGCTGGCGCGCGCGGCCCAAGTGGTGTCCCAGATGATGGCCGTTCCCGGTCGGTTGGAGGAAATTTCCATCGAGGGCGGGTTCCAGGTATTTGTGGATTATGCACACACGGAGGATGCCTTGCATAACGTGCTGTCCACGTTGCGCGAGATCACGCCAGGAAAGCTTATCGTGGTCTTCGGATGCGGCGGTAACCGCGACCGTAAAAAGAGACCGCTCATGGGCGCCGTGGCCACGCGCCTGGCCGATTATGTTTTGCTGACGTCCGATAATCCCCGCAAGGAAAACCCAATCGAGATCATCGCCCAGATCCGCGCGGGATGCAAGCACAGCGACAACGTGGAAGTTGTCGAGGACCGCCACGAGGCCATCATCCGTGCGCTTTCCATGGCGGAGAAAGGCGATGTGGTGCTGATCGCCGGCAAGGGCCATGAAAACTACCAGGAGTTTACCAATACCGTTATTCCCTTTGACGACCGGCAGGTCGTACGGGAATGTCTGGGAATTAGTCATGCCTAATTTTGATGCCCGGGAAGTGGCGCAATGGACCGGCGGAAAGTGGTGCTTTGGCCAGCCCGACGCTATCGCGGGGGTGTCCACCGATAGCCGCACGCTGTGCCACGGTGCCCTGTTCGTGGCTTTGCGTGGGCCATTATTTAATGGGCACTCCTTTATCGCTGAAGCCTTTGCGCGGGGTGCGGTCGGCGCGGTGATCAGTGAAAATACTTGCGCCATGCCGCGCGAGAATTGTCCTTTGTTGCGCGTACCGGATACCGCACAGGCTTTGCGGGATATGGCCGCTAATTATCGCCGTCGCATCCAGGTTGAAATTGTGGCCGTCACGGGCAGTGTCGGTAAGACCACGGTGAAAGAAATGGTGGCCGATGTCCTGGCGCGGCGCCTGAGGGTTGTCCGCACGCGGGGTAACTGGAACAACGAAATAGGATTGCCGTTGAGCATGTTGGCTATGGAACCGGAAACCCGTGTCGGCGTCTTCGAGCTCGGCATGAACCATCCGGGGGAACTGGCGTTGCTCTGTCGCATGCTCCAGCCCGATTGGGGCCTGGTAACGACCATTGGCCCGGTACACTTGGAATTTTTTAAGTCCGTGGAGGCGATTGCCGCCGAGAAAAGTACATTGCTCAAGAGCCTGCCTGCCGGGGGCGTGGCGGTTCTGCGTTGCGATGAACCATATTTTGAAATTTTGCGCGCCGCTGCCCCGGACCGGGTTATTACCCTGGCGTTGGGCGGCACCAGCCGTGTTGACGGCACCAGCCGTGTTGACGGCACCAGCCGTGTTGACGGCACCAACCGCGTTGGCGGCGAGGCGGATTATATAGGTGCTCCTCCGGATGCGCAGGGCCAAATGGAAATCCGCGAACGCGCGACAGGTGAAGCCTGTCGCCTGCAGGCGCCCCTGCCGGGTGCGCACCACGCGGCCAATACCCTGTATGCCGTGGCCGTGGGTCGTGCGCACGGCCTGGCCTGGGAGGAAATCCGGGCCGCGTTGGAGAGCTATCGTTCCCCGCCCATGCGCTGGGAACGGCAGATTGTGGCCGGTGTAACCATCATTAATGATGCCTATAACGCCAATCCCGTAAGCATGGCCGCCGCCTTGCGGACCTTCGCGGAATTACCGCTTGCGGAATTGCCGGTTGCGGGAGGGCGCTGGCTGGTGTTGGCGGGCATGCTGGAATTGGGGCTTTCGGAAGAGCAGTGGCACCGGGACTTAGGGAAGTCGCTTGCGCCGGGGCCATGGACTGGTATTATAACGATCGGATCGCTGGGGGCTGTTATTGCCCGCGAAGCCGTGAACGCCGGCGTGAACGCGGCGCGCGTGTTTCCCTGTGCCGACAATGGCGCGGCGGCCGAAGTCCTGAGCCGATGCCTGCAGCCCGGCGATGCCGTGCTGGTGAAAGCCTCCCGCGGCCAGCATCTGGAACAGGTTCTGGCGTTGTGGAAGGAACGGGTGGCCGCGAGCGGGATTTGAGGGAAGGCAAGATGCTTTGTAACTCACAAGGTGTTCAGTGTTCGGTATTCAGAACCGGAAGAATCAGGTTGCCGACGCATATATTTTTCCATGCCGTCCCGACTCTGTGAGATCGGGATCTCAAACAATTGAGATACAAAATGTTGCATCCCTTTTAATCAAGCGGGATTACTATTCTTTCAGCCTGAACCCCGAACCCTGAATACCGAATACCTGAGTAATCACGATGCTTTATTACCTCCATTTGCTTTCGGACGATATTTCCTATTTCCGCGTCTTTCAATACATTACCGTCCGGATTGTGGCCGGCGCCGGCACGGCGTTCCTGATCAGCCTGGTGTTGGGCCCCTGGGTCATCCGCCAGCTAACGCGCCTGTGCGGCGGCGACCGCTATTGCGGCTGTGACCGCTATAAGGAAGACCTGCCCACGCTCGAGATTCTGCATGGCGAAAAGAAAAAAAATACCCCAACCATGGGCGGTCTGCTTATTATCCTGTCAATCGTTGGCGCCTGCTTGCTCTGGGCCGTCCTCACCAGTCCCATTCTTTGGCTGGCCCTGTTGACCTTGTGCGCGATGGGCGCCATCGGGTTTGCCGACGACTATATCAAGACGGTTAAACGGGATTCGAAAGGATTGCGCGCTCGAACCAAACTGCTGTTACAGGCGCTCTGGGTGGTGCTCCTTACAGGGGTTCTGCTGGTCCTGCCGGCCACCCGCGATCATGTGCGCCAGTTGATGGTACCCTTTTTTAAAACGCCTATTATTCCGGAAATGTGTCTGGTATGCGTTTTTCTGTTTGTGGCCCTGGTTGTGATCGGCGCCAGCAATGCCGTTAACCTGACCGATGGCCTGGATGGACTGGCTATCGGCTGTGCCAGTTCCGTGACGCTGGCATACATGGTCATGGCGTACGTGGCCGGACATGCCGTACTTGCGGCGTATCTGCAGGTTCCTAATGTGCCTGAAGCGGGTGAGTTGGCCGTCTTCTGCGGATGCATGTTGGGCGCCTGCCTCGGCTTCCTCTGGTTTAACTGCCATCCGGCTCTTGTTTTCATGGGCGATACCGGCAGTTTGGCGCTGGGCGGTGCAATTGGCTGTGTGGCTGTGCTGATCAAGCAGGAGCTGACGTTGGTTGTCGTCGGCGGGGTGTTCGTGCTGGAAGCCTTAAGCGTTATCCTGCAGGTGGGTTTCTTTAAATGGAAGCGCCGCCGTATTTTTATATGCTCCCCAATTCATCATCACTTCGAATTGAAGAAAGGGCCTTGGAGTGAAACGCAGGTGACGGTCCGGTTTTGGATCATTTCCATCATTTTTGCGCTCATCGGCGTCCTTCTGCTGAAAATCCGGTAGCTATAAAATTTAACCGCAAAGAACGCAGAGATCGCAAAGACAAGAAAGTCAGGATTTAATATTCATTTATCTGCCTGCAACCCGCCTGCATCGCCGGGCGAAGCACGGCGGGCAGGTCAGCGTGATCTTGTCAGCAGACAGATAAAAAACTTGCAGATCTCTGTGCTCTTTGCGTTTTTTGCGGTTAATATCGCTTTGACGATTTTGTGAGGTTGTTTATTTGAAACACTATATCCGGCTCATATGCGCCATTACCAAAAAGCCCTTGTCCTTGGCTTGGCTTCCAGTGGCGAAGCCGCCACCCGGCTCCTGCTTGCCGAGGGCACGCAGGTCGTTGTCATGGATCGCGGGGATTCGGCAATCCTGTGCCGGCGCGCCGCCGCTTTGCAGGCTCTGGGCGCCGAGGTGCACCTGGGAGTAACGGTGCCGCCGCGTGGAAATTTTGAAATCGCCATCGTCAGTCCCGGTATTGCGGCCTCATCCGACACGGTGCAGTCCGTTATGGCCCGGGGCATTCCGGTTATTACGGAACTGGAACTGGGCTGGAGCCGCTGTGCTTGTCGGGTGTTGGCAATCAGCGGCTCGAACGGTAAAAGCACGCTCGTTAAACTGTGCGCGGAAGCGCTGGCGCAGGCTGGTCGTTCGGTGGCGATTGCCGGGAATTACGGCCCGCCGGTCTCCGCCGTGGTCAGTGAACACCGGCCGTGTCGACGGCGCCGGCCGCTGGACTGGCTGGTGCTGGAAGTCAGTTCCTTTCAATTGGAAACCGTGCAGGCGTTCCGTCCCGACGTGGGGGTCTTGCTGAACGTGACGCCGAATCACCTGGACCGCCATGGGGATTTCCAAACCTACCGGCAGATCAAGTCCCGCTTGTTTGCGCGCATGACACCGGCGGATACCGGTGTTATGGACCGGAACATCCTGCCGGAGATTCGGGCCCTGGCCGGTTCGCCCAATCGCTGGATCACCGCGGGTGTTAACCCGACGCCGGGTGTGCACCCGACGCCGGAATTCTTTTATCAGTCCGGCGCGATTCACAATTCGCTTGGCCGGGAAAAAGTTGAATTACGCGGTACGCAGTTCGATAACGAGATCATGGGCCTGACCGCCGCTGCTGCCGCCGCCGCGCTCGCGGCCTGCGGCGTGGAGGGACGGTGCCGACGACTCGGCCGGTGCCTGGCGGCGGCCGCGCGCGTTTTCCAGCCCCTGCCGCATCGCCTGCAGAATGTCGGCGCGGTGCGTGGTATTCGGTTTGTGAATGATTCCAAGGCCACGAATCTTGCGGCCATGATGGCGGCGCTGACCATGACGCGTGGACCGGTCCGGCTCATTGCCGGTGGCCTGCCCAAGTGCGAATCCTATGGGCCGGCCCGCGAACTGCTGGCTGAAAAAGTGGTGACTGTTTACCTGATTGGCCAGGCGGCCGAAGCCATGGCTACGGCCTGGCGTGGAGCGGTGCCCTGCGTGATGGGCGGAACGCTTGAGCAGGCTGTGGCAAAGGCTTGGCGGGAAGCTAAGCCGGGCGATACGATTTTACTTTCCCCTGCCTGCGCCAGCTTCGATCAATTCCGCAGTTTTGAGGAACGCGGCGAGTGTTTTATAAGTGCGATTCGAGCGCTGTCATAAGCGATGGGTTGCCGCTGAAAAAAAACTTGACAATGCCATGGCGAAGATGGATATTTTTAAGTAGTCAATTCAACGCATAGGAATTTTCCGCCGGAGGCGGATCCGCCTCCGGCGGAAACAACAGGTCTCATTTAATTATCATAGGAGGAGTAATGAAAACGTCGGTTTTATTAATTACCGTTGTTGTTATGTTGCACTGCGCCGCTCTCGGGGCTTTGTTCTTCATCCAGGGGTGCGGTACCACGTCCCGAACGGGAACCCCACCTCCAGCGACGACGCCCATGCCGCCCACGACCAAGGAAGCCGTAAATTACCCGCCGCCGAAGCCGGTGGAAAAGGCGCCGGTCGCCAAGTCCGTGTCCAAGGAATTACCCAAGGCCTTGGAAACGACGGAATATGTCGTGCGGTCTGGTGACTCTGTCGGGGGCATTGCCAAACAGTATGGAATTTCCAAGGGCGAGATTATTGATCTGAATAAGATGTCCGATCCGAACAAACTGCGCATCGGCCAGAAGCTGATGTTGCCGGGACGCCTGAAAATTAAAGCCGCGTCGGCGGCGCCGGCCAAGCACTCAGCGAAGCCCAAAGCAGTTGAGACCCCAGCCGTTTCGGCGGAGCCGTTGGCGTCTGCGACAGCAGAAACCGTGTCCGCCCCCGTGCCGGCCGTTGGCAATGAGTATGTGGTTCAGAAGGGCGATAGTCTTTCCCGGATTGCGAAGAAGTGCGGCACAAAAACAAGTGCCTTGCGGGAAGCCAATCAACTCCGGGGCGATAAGCTGAAGATCGGGCAGAAGCTTATCATTCCGGAAGCCACGGCCGCGTCGGCGGCACCGGACGCGCCAAGAACCGAAGCGCCCGTGGAAGCGAAACCAGCGGACGCGCCAGTCGCGCCCCTGACGATTCCAGTGCCGGCGGAGCCGGACGTGTCGGCAGCACCGTCCGCGTTGGCGGAGCCGGCGGTTGCGCCCGTGCCGTCTGCGGCGCCGGCCAAGCCCGTTACCAATTCGGGCATTACACACATTGTTCAGCCGGGCGAGGATGTCAATTCCGTTGCCAAGCTGTATGCGGTGACCGTGGATGAAATCGTTGAGCTCAACCAGTTTGGCGCCAATCGCACGGTTAAGGTGGGGCAACGGCTGATGATTCCCTGATTACTCCCGTTCAGGATTCAGGGGTTACGTTCGTGGTTGTTAATCGTCTGAAATTGGAAACTGGAAATTAGAAACCTGCCCGCAATGCTATTCATAGCGCTGCAGGCGGGTTGGCACAGAACCGGAATTTTTCTTGCCAGTTTTAAATTTTATTTTTTCGATTCCGAATGCATTCATCAACAGCACGAAAGCGTGAATGCCAAATTTCTAATTTCCAGTTTCAGCGTTCCGTGAACGCTTGCCATGTGGAAAACTCCCACCGTTTTAATTCTCATTGTTCTGCTCCTGCTGGCCCTGGGCATTGTTATGCTGGCCAGCACCAGTGGCATCAAGGCCGTAGAGCTCTACGATGATCCGAATTATTTCGTCAAGCGCCAGGCGTTGTGGCTTCTGATGGCAATGGTTGTGGGCGGCTTGGCCTGCAAAATAGACTACCATCGCTGGCGTCCCCTGGCGCTGGTTTGCCTCGTGGCGGCGGTTAGTCTCCTGGCGCTGGTGCTGGTTCCCGGCATCGGCTCCAAGATCGGCGGCAGTCGGCGCTGGTTCCATCTCGGGATCCTCAGTGTTCAGCCCTCAGAGTTGGCCAAGTTCTCGATGATTTTGGTCCTGGCGTGGTGGATGGCGCGCGAGAAATGGCATGTGCGTGAGTTCTGGCGGGGCGCCGTGGCGCCGCTGGTCATAATCGGGCTGGTGGCCGGCCTGGTCTTTATCGAGCCCGATTTCGGCACGGCCTTGCTCTGTGGCGTGGTGGGGCTGGCGATCCTGTTTGCGGGTGGGACGCGGTTGGTCTATCTGGCCGTGTTTGCCGTAATCGGTTTCAGCGGGTTCGTGGTGGCCGTCATGCGCGATCCCGTGCGCATGAACCGGATTGTGGCGTTTTTAAATCCGGAGCAGTATGCGCAGACGTATTCCTTCCAACTGCTGAGCGCGATCAATGCCTTCATTGCCGGTGGCCCCATGGGCGTGGGACTGGGCGGTAGTATCCAGAAGCACTACTATCTGCCGGAGGCGCACACGGATTTTATTTTCGCCATCATCGGCGAGGAATTGGGCGCCGTGGCCACCCTGGCGGTGGTGCTGATGTTTACCGGGCTTTTTATCTGCGGCTTACGGATCAGCCTGCGGGCGCCGGATACGTTCGGACGGATACTGGCGTTTGGCATCACCCTGATGATCACCCTGCAGGCCGTCATCAATATCGGGGTGGTCATCGGCCTTCTGCCGACCAAGGGGTTGCCCCTGCCGTTCATCAGCGCGGGCGGCTCCAGCCTGATCATTTCCCTGCTGGAGATCGGCGTGCTGTATAATATTGCCCTGCATGCGCACGGTCGGGCGGGGGATGCGGAAACCCAGTCCATCAAAGACCGCGTTCATCAATTCTGACGGCGGCCAGTGGTTATTGACTGCAGCCTCGCAGATCAATACTCCAGGTATCTACAACCTCGGGTCCTTGGGTCACATAATACCGATCAAAGAGATTGATCGTCGGGTCGCAATGCGACGTTACCAGTTCCAGGACGGCGCCCAGTGGCGGCATACCGACGGAACCTGAGCCTGTGACGCGTCCATATTCATCGCCGAACCAGTCATACTGCAGACCGGCATATTCCGGATTGATTATCTGTGGAACGGCGCCGTCCCGATAGAGTGCTTTCAAGCCCGCATCTACGGTGACATATCCGTCCTGGTTGACGCTGACAACCGTCGTGAGCAGACGCAGGGCCGGGCCGAAGGCCGTGAAGCGGCTATTGTCTTCCGCCGATCCGATGGCCAGGTACTCCGCATCCATACAGGCATAAGATCCCGCCTGCAATTCTGTGAGTTCGGGAATGTCGAGGTCAATATCGGATGTGCCCGTACCGGATGCGCTGAATACGGTGCAGGTTGGCACCTTGGTCTGCAAGGCGTGAAATATTCCGGTTGCTTTTTGCAGGCATTGATGCGAGCCGTTTTTTCGGTCGTTATAAGAATGGATGTGTTGTACCTGGCCGGCATAGGCCTGAATACCCCGCAGGCGGAGATTGCTGTGGGCCAGAATATGATCGGCCAGGTTGATCACGCCGTTCGGTGCCGACAACTCGGCCGGTGCCGACAACTCGGCCGGTGCCGACGACTCGGCCGGTGATACACCCGTTCGATGTAATCCGATATCCACGTCGAGCAGGACGTCCATGGTTAAGCCTTGATCACCCAAGGCGGCGCTAAGCAGGTCAATCGGGACTGGGTGATCTACCACCACCATGAGGGAAGGCGCCTTGGCGCGCAAAGCTACCAGCCGGGCGATTTTTTGCTTCGTCACCACGGGGCCGGTAATAAGGATGTTTTCGATGCCTGCCCGGCACAGGGCCTCGGCTTCCGATACCTTTGCCGCGCAGATGCCGATGGCGCCGATCTCCATTTGACGTCGGGCTAATAGCGAGCATTTATGAGTCTTGGCATGCGGGCGCAAGCGCTTGCCGGCGCGCTCCGTCAGGGCCTGCATTTTTCGAAGGTTCTGGTCCAGGATATCCAGATCCAGCACCAGGCATGGGGTATCCAGGTCGGTTTTCCGTTGAAGGGTGCCATTCATGCGATGTTTTTCCAGACAGCGAGTCGAATTCGGATGTTTTTAACACAAAGGCACATGGACGCAAAGTTTATGATGTTGGAATCCGGTCTTTGTGTACTTCCATGAGAAGGCTTGTCAAGAAGCGACTGACGTGGCAGGCGCTGGGCTCCGATCCTGAGGCATGTTATGCTTCCATTCGCACTCTATAATGGGTCATTAATTCAGACCCGGTGC
>VSJD01000301.1 GCA_008636095.1 Kiritimatiellota bacterium
TTGACACGGCGAGAAGATGCCTTTATCCGTCATAAAATGTCCGGGCTAATGGAAACCGTAGATGGTGCCACTGCGGATAAACTCATACGCCCCCAGGTCAACAATCCCGTACCGGAGACGGATGCGGTTGTCAAGATCAAGGCCCGTCGCCATCCAGCTCTCGTAGTAACCGGCATTGATGCAGGGTGATCTGGAACTTAAGCGATAGTTTGCGGCGGGCAGATCAATCAATAACGGATCGGCGTAAATAACATTACTGATGTCCATTGAAGGCGAGAATGCCTCGTTAGTCATCCCAATACAAGAATTCCGAACAATAATATTAGTGATACCGTTATTGTAAACATTACTACATGCCCCGCCGGATGAATTGAAATACACAATCGAATTATATAAGGCATTAGTAGTCTTGCCAGTCGTGCCGTAGAAATAGATTCCGCCGGCATTAGTTGAAGAGTCGGTGGAATTAGAAACAATCGTGAGGTTTCGCAGGTATTGGTAACCTACATAAGGAGTCCATGCAATCACAACTCCACCTGCGCCGGTTGTGGCATGGTTGTTGTAGATCAGACAATTATGAAAACCACCGGCGTGTAAGTAATAACCCTTGGCGAGACTTACCCCACCACAGGTAGTCCCGTTGTTGCCGATAATTTTACAATACCTGATCGTGCCGTACCAGCCAGCCGAAATTCCCCCGATAGGTCCGTTATTATAGGAAATTTCAGAATTATATAGAGGCAATCCATCAAGAGACACACCTCCGGGATATCCAGCCTGGGTCGCGGTATTGTATGAAATAACGCAATTACTGATCATACCATTAGCATAATAACCGCCCTGCGCGACGCCGCCAGCGTAAGCTCCCCGATTGCTGTTGATAATACAATTTAGAAGATATTGCGTTGTGTAGATGGGCATTAGATCCACCATACGAACACCGCCGCCAGAGCTGCTGGAGAAATTGTCATGAATGTGGCAATTTTTTAGGGTACTGCCATAGGTGAGAACACCACCGCCATATGTAAGCATATACCCGTTAGATATTGTAAAACCATCAACTACAGCGCTATTATTACTCAACAACATGCACCGGTTGGAATAGGCGGGATAATTGCCGTTGATAAATGTAAAGTCACGGCCATTCACGCCTTGCAATGTAATTGAGTTCGTCACGACAATCTGGTTGGTCAGATTATATGTTCCGTTGGTAACCAGCACCGTATCGCCGGCGCCGGCCGCATCCACTGCCCATTGAATTTGAGTTGCCGCACCCTCCCAGTTGGTATAGCCGCCGGCAGTATCGTTCGTGCCATAGCCCCCGGGCATTGAGACGTAATGCGTGTCGACGGCCTGAACCGTCAGGGCGCTAACAAGCCAGACAAATAAACATGTTCGGACAACATAATCCGCTGTTCGGGGAAAATTCAGGTTAGACATTGCATGCCCTTGGGTTTGTTTCATGTTTTACCACTGATTGCGAATCGTCCGCCCCGCATGCCAATAGCTAGCGCAACACATGTTACTGACGTGGAGCGACGTCTTCGTGAATGCCTGTTTAATGGGGTAGAGTGCCGTGCCAAACGAAGGGCGTCAAGGAAAATTGTCGTTCTGGTGAAAAAAGGCGTTGACATGCTGAATGGGGGGGGCATCATATTGCCGTGTTTTGCAGTCTCGACGCAACACGGGAAGGAGAACAGTTCGATCATGAGCGACAAACTCTGGTGGCAACAACCACTGACGATTCTGGCGCACTGCTACGAGATCAACCAGGCCGTGCCGCACGGCCGGGCGGCTATCGAACGGCTGGTCCGATGGAAGCTATCCTTGGGCTTCAATGCCGAGCACCTATTCCTCAATTACACCATGTTACAGGGGACGGGCGGTGACGACGCCAAAGCCTACCTGTTCAAGAACGATTACGGTTATCAGGAGGACTGGCTGGCCGAATACCTGCCCATCGCCAATAAACACGGCCTGCGTGTCATTGTCTATTTCAACTGCCATTGGTTCAAACTGGATACATTACCAGCCGACTATTATACGGTGGATGCCACCGGCACGCCGAAAGTAATCTATGGCGACGGCGGCGAAGTTTGCGCCCGCGGGCCGTTCCGGAACTGGTCCGAGAAAATGGGCAAGGCCCTCGGCCGCTATCCGATCGCCGGCGTATTTCTGGACGGTCCCATGAAGGACACCTGCTGGTGTCCGACCTGCAGAGCTGAGTTCCAAACGCGGTTCGGATCGCCGATGCCGGACAACCTCGCCAAGCTTGCGCCCGATTCAAGGCCCGCTCTGGAGGACTTTCTGGTTGCTGCGCCGCTCGGGTATCTGGAGGCCTTTGCGCGCGGCCTGCGGAAACACAATCCGATGGCAATCCTCTTCTGCAACGGGGGCAGTGCCCGCCAAATGAGGGATTCCCTGCCCTGGACGCAGATGGTCGGCGAGGAGGGTGGATTCATCGGCTATGCCCCTCTCTCGGGCGAGTTTCCCTTCAATGCCGGGCGGGCGGCCAAGGAACTGGAATGCCGTGCCCGCGGCCGCGGGCGGATCGTTTATTGCGACTGCGGTTTCAAGAAATACGATTATCATGCCCATCCGAAGGGCGAGATCGCCCGCATGTATTCCGGCACCATTGCCAATGGTGCCAATGTATGGTTTCTCCCTTGGCGATCCGCCCTGAAAAGTCCCGGCCTCCAATTGGCACGGACCTTTAATCGGCTGATTTGTACGCACGCCGACTCGTTGGCTAATGGCGAATCACTGGCCGAGGCGGCGATTCTCCACAGCCCGCTCAACGTGGAGCTGGCAGGCGCGGTGCAAGCCGCCTCCGGCGACGATGTCCATAAACGCGAGGCCCTCGCCCGGCGACTTGTGGCGCCCCGTCACGGTCCCGAATTCAATGGCATATACGCCGCGCTCACCCGCTCGGGGTATTCCTTCGACACGGTGGAAGAGGATATGCTCCTCGCCGGCGAACTGCCGGGTCGGATCAAACTCCTGATCCTGCCGGCCGTGGGCGCGATTGGCGATCCCGTGGCGGAATATCTCCGCCGGTTTGTGGCCAGGGGCGGGCGTCTGCTGGCCACCTTCGATTCCGGCTTGTTCGACGAACATGGTGACCGGCGTGCGAATTATGCCCTGGCGGACGTCTTCGGGGCGGACCTTGCCGGCGAAATGCAAGGTCCCTCCGACCTCGATTATCTGGCCATCACGGGCAAAACGCCTCTGGCCACCGGACTCAGTCAGGCATTGCTGCCCTGTCCGGAGCACTGGTGGTTGGTGAAGGCCGCCCCCTCAGCCAAATGTCCCGTACATTATCACGAAAAGATGCCGCGCCGGTATGCGGCGTTGCCACCGGTCTCCGCCAATCCGGCGGTTGTGATCCATAAGTTTGGCAAAGGGCTCTCGATGTTCATCCCTTCCAGCGTGGGGGACCTCTCCCTTAAATTCCGGTTCCCGGATATCCGGCTATTGCTCAAAAATGCCGCTTGCCTTTTGGCCCCGCCGCCCGTCACGGTGGTGGGCGGCGACGAGTTTGTTGAAACCACGTTGCGGTGCGGTGCGAACGGCGCCGTTGTGGCGCACTTGATCAACTGGGCCTCCGGCGAACGTCCCGCCTCCCGGGCCATCCCGCTGGGCCCGTTAGGGGTGAACATTCGCTTGCCGGCCGGTTTCGTAAAACCGCGCGTCGCCCGTCTGGCCATGGCGAAACGAGAAGTCCGTGTGACTGTCAAAGGCCGCATTGCGAGTTTCGTTTTGCCGCGTCTGGACGAATATGAAATGGCGATTCTGCAATAGATGCACTAATGAAAAGAGATCATCGAACCAAGGCATCCAGCCGGCGTCCTGAAGGCCGTGGCCGATGCCATTCGTTCGGCTAAAGAGGAGAGTATTATGGCTGGCATGACTTCCCGAGAACGCGTGTTGCGGACCGTCAACTTTCAGGATACCGATCGGGTGCCGATTGATCTTGGCGCCATGAAAGCATCCGGCATTGGCGTCAAGGCATACAACCGTGTCAAGGCCAGGCTCGGCGCTCATACCAGGACCCGCATCTGGGATCCAAAGTTTATGATCGCGTCGGTGGAGGAAGAGATTATGCGGAGATTTCATCTGGATGTTGTTCCGCTTGATGTTTCATCGGCGGTGCATGATGTGAAATCCGATAACGAATGGATCCCGCAAACCCTTTTTGACGGAGCCGAGGGTCTTCTGCCGCCGGGCACTAACATTGGAACGGATTCGGAAGGGCGCTGGGTACTGCTGGATCAGAACCGGACCCCGACGTCTTTCCGCATGCCCCGCGAAGGCTACTACTTTGACGACATTTCCTTCAACGCACCCGGCGCAACGATTGATCCGGCGGCGTTCAAGCCGGTAACCGGATTTACCGATGAACAACTCGTTGCCCTTCAGGCGCGCGGTAAGTTTCTCCACGCTAACACTGAATATGCCATGCTTGGTTGGGGCGGCGGCGTCTGCTTTCTTGGAATGAGCCTGATCACGGATCGCTTGAGCAATGTCACCATGGGACTTCCATCCGAGTGGATGGTGATGCTGATGACTGAAAAGGAAACCTGCCATGAGATGATGGATAAATCCGTGGAGGCTTCGATTAAGTGCCTGAAACAGCTGCACGACGCGGCCGGTGATTACTGTTTTGCGTGGGGCATCGCCGCCGACGACAGCGGCACACAGCGCAGCGAATTCATTAGCCCGGAATTATGGGTTGAGATGATCAAGCCGCATTACGCAAAGTTGTGTGCCTGGATTCATCGGAATACCAACTGGAAAACATTCCTGCATTCCTGTGGTTCAATCTACCACCTGGTTCCGCATATGATTGAGGCGGGTGTTGACATACTGAATCCCATCCAGACCTCGGCGGCCAACATGGAGCCCGAACGATTGAAAAAGGAGTTTGGCGGCAAGATCGTCTTCTGGGGCGGCGGGTGCGATACCCAGGGCGTTCTGGCAACTGCAACGCCTGAGGAAATCCGCGAACACGTCAGGGAGCGGCTTGGCATATTCAAGCCCGGCGGCGGATACGTCTTTAACCAGGTTCACAACATTCAACCCAATGTCCCAGCCGAAAATATCATTGCCATGCTGGACGCTGCCTATGAATACGGCCGACAAGGGCAATAAGCGTTGTGTGTGAACCGTAAATTGCTCAGGATCAGCGGATAAACATGAAGCGATTGGAATGTTTTCTTGTTATCCTTGTTATGGCCGTGAGCCAAGTCCTGGCCGCGGGTACGAACGGCGCCCCCGAGTTTGCCCAGGCATTTCAGACGCAATGCGCCGTGCTGGCGCAAACCGCCGAAGCTCAGGGTACGATGACTGTGCCCGGCTGCGACGGCTGGCTCTTTCTTGCCTCGGAACTGCGCCATCTGGGCGTCGGCCCGTTTTGGGGTGAGTTTGCCGCTAAAGTCAGCCGGGCAATGAAACCGGACCAGGCGGATCCTTTGCCCGCCATCGTGGATTTTCACGATCAACTGACGGCCATGGGTGTCGAATTACTGGTTGTGCCGGTGCCGCCGAAAGCCATTATTTATCCGGATGGTCTGCTCGACAAGGTTCCGTGTGATTCTACCGGCCATTTGGCGCGACTGGATGCCGCCTTGCAAACCTTTTACGGTCAGCTTCGAATTAAGGGCATCCATGTTCTGGATTTGACTTCCGTTTTCATAAAAAATCGGTCGAATCCGGAAGATGCGCTCTTTTGCCGGCAGGATTCCCACTGGTCTGGTACCGGTTGTGTCCTGGCCGCCACTGAAATTTGCAGGGAACTTTCGGCCACGTTAAATAATCGGCTGAAGCAAGCCTTTACCGGGCAGTGGGATACCGTTGAAATTTCCGGGGATTTGTGGCAAGCGCTGGGTGATCCCAAGCCCCCCAGGGAACAGGTGCGTATCCGGCGGGTCAGCCGCGCCGGCCAGCGCGACCCGGTCGAGCCGTCCTCCAAAAGCCCGGTTATTTTGCTGGGGGACAGTCACGGCCTGGTTTTTCATGGCGGCGATGACATGTTGGCCAAGGGGGCGGGATTGTCCGACCAGCTTGCGCTGGAGCTGGGGTTTCCCGTGGACCTGGTGGCGGTGCGTGGATCGGGCGCCACACCGGCGCGCATTAACCTGTTGCGGCGTGCCCAGAAAGACCCGAACTACTGGGTTGGGAAAAAATGGGTCGTCTGGTGTTTTTCCGCCCGCGAATTCACGGAAAGCGACGGCTGGCGTAAGGTGCCCATTAAGCCTTAACGTGGCCTGCGGCCACACCGGGATGAATTAACCACGGATCACGCGTCCAGCCTTCGCAGCCTGCCTTAGCCGGATTGTGAATTCAACCAACTTTTATGGTCGAATCGCACGGGCGAGAGTCAATCATCACGTGATAATGCCATAATGCGAATTGCTGCTGTCCTTGGAACAGGGCTTTACCATCGTGCGGCAATCGAGTAAAGTAACCATTTTATGATCCAAATGATTAAAGACGTTTTCAGGTATTGGGATCTGCTCTGGAACCTGGTGGCGCGGGACCTCAAGATCCGCTACCGGGGCTCCATCCTGGGTTTTCTATGGACCATCCTGACGCCGCTGTTCATGGCGGTCATTTACATTGTCTTCCTGCGCATGCTGGCGGGGCGGGGGGTCGTCATTCAGTACGAGGATATTATCATCGGCGTATTTGCCTGGCAGTTCACAGTCCAGTGTGTCAATGCCGGCCTGAACTGCGTGACGGGCAATTCCTCGCTGGTCAAAAAGGTCTTTTTCCCACGCATTATCCTGCCGCTTTCGGTCAGCGTGACCGGTCTGATAAATTTCCTGCTGACCTTATTGGTGCAGTGGGTGCTGGTGGCCATTCTGCTGATGATGAAAGGCACTTTCCTGGAGGCGGCCACGCTCTGGGTGCCGCTCATGAGCCTGTATCAATTGCTCTTTAATTTTTCGCTGGCCCTGCTGGTGGCCGCTGCCAACGTGTATTTCCGTGATACCCAGCATATCGTCAACCTGCTGATGAGCGCCTGGTTTTTTATGAGCCCGGTCATGTATCCCTTGTCGCTGGTGGAAGCCGTGGCACGTTCCCATCCGTGGATTGCCCAAGTGTACCTACTGAACCCGATGACGGTTATCATTACCGGCTATCGGGCAATGCAGGTGCCGGGCGTTTCATTCCCCTGGACGATGACCAGTGTCGTGGGACTGCTCATCCCGTTGGTAATCCTGTGGATAGCCTACGTCGTGTTCCAGCGCAGCCAGCGTTATTTTTCGGACATGCTATGATCGCGATCGAAGCCATAGGCCTGGGCAAGTGGTATCGCAAGCAGGATATCGGTTCGCCGACGCTCCTGGGCGCCCTGCCGCGCTGGCTGAGCGGCGCGAAGGCCGACGGATTCTGGGCCCTGCGCGATGTCAATTTTAAAATCCATCAAGGGCAGACGGTCGGGGTAATCGGGCCCAATGGATCGGGCAAGAGTTCGCTCCTGGGCCTGATTGCCCAAACCATGGTGCCGACCGAAGGCGCGGTACACACAACGGGGCGAATATCGGCCCTGCTTGAGCTGGGCGCGGGATTCCATCCCGACCTGTCGGGGCGCGAAAATATTTACCTCAACGCGGCGATCCTGGGTATTGCGCGCGAAGACATCCGGCGGCGGTTTGACCACATCGTGGACTTTGCCGAACTGCACGAATTCATTGACATGCCCGTGAAGCACTATTCCAGCGGCATGTACGTGCGCCTGGCGTTTTCCGTGGCGGTGGAAATGAATCCCGATATTCTGCTCATTGACGAGGTCCTGGCCGTCGGCGACATATCCTTTCAGGGAAAGTGCCTCGACCGCATCCGTCAATTCCAGAAAAAAGGAAAAACCATCCTGTTCGTCTCGCATGCCCTGGAGACGGTCGAGGAATTTTGCAGTGATGTGCTGTTGATCCATGAGGGTCGTTTCATCATGCAGGGCAAACCCTCTGATGTGATCTTTTCCTACCTCAAGAGCTACATGGTCAAGCTCGGCCTGTTCAGCGTGGAAGAGCACGGCACCCGCGAGGTTGAGATGCGCTCCATCCGGTTGTTGGATGCCGCGGGGGCGGAAACCTCCACGTTCTACACCGGCGGCGCCATGACAGTTGAAATTGGTTACCACGCGCATCGGCGCATCGAAACGCCCGTTTTCGGTTTCAGCATCAAGACCGGTAATGGTTTTTATGTCTTCGGCTCCAACACGCAGATTGCCAAAGTCCCGATTGCCGCCATCGAGGGCGACGGCCTGGTGCGCTTGCGGATCGAGCCGCTGACCTTGAAGCAGGGCCGGTTTTTCCTGTCCCTGGCCGTGCATTCGTGGGATCATAAGACCCAGTATCATCGCCAGGAAGATCTGCATCCGTTCATGATCAAGGATGTGAACGACGACAAAGGCGTCTTCCAATTGAACTGCGTCTGGGAGCATAAACCAAAGCCATGAAACTTAGTGTTGCCGGTCAGGACAGAACTCATGACCTGGGCCGGGAACTGCGCCAGCAGGCCGCGGCCATGGAGCGCGGAGAAACCAACCATAAGCCGAAACCGGCGCTGGTTGTACCGGACATTATGCCGCTGGCGCGGGCGCAATCCGAAGCCGAATATCTGGATCAGCTCATCGACCTGATCCGCTGTCGGAATGCGGTTGACACGCTTGATTTTACCATTCCCCGGAAGCCTGGCGTGGTCGGCCTGTTCATGACCAGGCTCAAGGCGTTCCTCTGGAAGCTCATGCGGTACCAGCATGACCGGATCGCGTTCCAGCAGAACCTGATCAACGGAATGCAAGGTAGCGCTTTGGAATATGAAATCGTGCTCCGCCAGAAGGCCGTTGCCGACCTCGATCAGCGCCTGAAGCACCTGGAATCGCGGCTGGCGTCGTTCCCGCCACCGGGGAATCCGTCATGAACATTTATGGCGCGGCTCGCGCTATCCACCAGATCCTGGCCGGCTATGCCGACGGCGATGCCATTTCCAACGAGGCGAGGTGGCTCCGGGAAATATTCCGGCGCGCGGGCCATCGTTCCGAGATCTATGCGGACCCCTCCCGGGTATCGCCCAGTCTGAAAACGGATTGCCGCTCCCTGGTGGATTACGCGGCCCGCTCCGGCGACCTCTGTTTGTACCACTACGGCATTGCCTCGCCAGCGACCGAGGTATTCCTCGCAACACCTGCCAAAAAAATCATGGTGTATCACAACATCACGCCGACTGAATATTTCACCGGGTTCGACGATACCGTGGCCGCGCAACTGCGCGCGGCACGCGTCGCCCTGCGCGAAACAGCCCGGCGGACAGACGCGATATGGGCTGACTCCCAGTTTAACGCAGCGGAACTTAAGGCTGAGGGCATTGACGGCGTCAAAGTATTCCCACTCCTATTCTTGCCGGAAAGGCTGGACATGCCGCCGGAGCCGCTGATCCTTGAGAAGTTCGCCGGTCCATTGAAGAATATCTTATTTGTGGGCCGGATTGTGCCCAATAAGCGGATCGAGGATTTGATCCTGGCGTTTGCCTGGTTTCACATGGTGATCAATCCATTCAGTCGCCTGATCATTGTCGGGTCCCACCGCAGTGCGCCCCGCTATTTAACCATGTTGCGTATGCTGGTTGGTGATTTGGATTTACCCAATGTATGTTTTGAAGACTTTGCCTCGCCCGCCGGGCTCCTGGCCTATTACCGGGTGGCCGATCTGTTCGTGTCCACCAGCGCGCATGAAGGCTATTGCCTGCCGCTGGTGGAGGCCATGAATCACGGGATCCCCGTCATTGCCCATGCTGCCGGCGGCATGCCCGAGGCCATGGATGGAGCCGGCGTGCTGTACGAAGATCTTGCGCCGACCGAACTGGGCGCGTTGTTCGATCGCGTTCTGACGGATGCGGTCTTGCGCAAAGAAGTTCTTGCCTCCCAGCGCCAGCGTGTCCTGCGCGCGCAGGACCGCAACCTGGAAGCTGAAGTCAAAACCTTGATGGACGGAAT
>VSJD01000300.1 GCA_008636095.1 Kiritimatiellota bacterium
GCTCTAAAGTTCAGTAGTCAGAGGTCAGAAGTCAGAATCCAGAACGAAATGACCATGACGGATTTTCTCCGTAGGCGGACAGTCTTGGTAGGAGGGGCCACGCGAAACGCGTGGTAAACGCTACGCTTGCCCTGCCCCATGGTGGGGTGCCGCGATCGTCGCCGCGCATAGCGCGCCTCCCACATGAAATAGTTGTCAAAGGCCCGATCCGTGTTAATAATCTTTGCGAAGAAAACAATCTATTGCTCATGACTCGATACCTTATCCTCGGTGTGCTGACCGGATTTCTGCTTGTTACTTCCGGCTGTCGGCCTGCGCTCTCGCCGAAAGCGACGGTCTTTAAACCCATAGTGCCCCGCATCCTGGACGCCGATAACGCCCTGGCGGAAGCGCGTGCGCTGGTAGCGCTGGGGCCCCGCGCCGCCGGCACGCCGGGTGCGCGCCAGGCGGCCGGTCATCTCCTGGTGCGCCTGCAGGCGGCGGGTGTCCAATCCACGCTGGATGCCTTCACGGACGAAACCCCCGACGGCAAGGTCACGTTCTGGAATGTCATGGGTGTTATTCCAGCCGCCGGTCCCGACTCTCCGAGAGGTCGGGAGGCGGCCAAAGCGCCCTGGATATTTCTGGGCTCGCACTTCGACACGAAATCAGGCCTGGGTAGCGGCTTTGAAGGCGCAAACGATTCGGCCTCCAGTTCGGGCCTGCTATTGGAACTGGCCCGGGTTCTGCAGGCGGCTGGTCCGTTGCCCGTCAATATCGGCATCGCATTTTTCGATGGCGAGGAATGCCGGCAGAGCTATACTGCGCGCGATGGACTGCACGGCAGTGTCCATGCGGTGCGGGCCTTATGCTTGAACCGGCGCGTGGACCAGGTCCGCGCCGTGATTATCCTCGATATGATTGGCGACCGCGATTTGACCGTCACGATTCCGCGCAACAGCACATCGGACTTGACGTCCAGGGTATTCCGCGCGGCGGCGGCGGAAAAAGTTCGCGATAAATTTGCGCTTATGGCCGGCGCCATGCTGGATGATCATCAGCCATTTCTGGAGGCGGGCATGCCGTCAATTGACCTTATTGATTTCGAGTACGGCTCGGCGCCCGGCCGGAACGATTACTGGCACACCCCGCAGGACACTCTCGACAAGCTGAGTGCCGAAAGTCTGGGGATCGTCGGCCGTGTCGTTATCCGGGTGTTAAATGACCTGATGATGGAAGCGGTAAGCGGACGGCAGACGCCGGACGCCAGATGACAGACGGCAGACGGAAATCAGGACGTGACAATAACAGAAGCCGGCGATCAGCGCACGATGCCCATGCCGGAAGAGCGGGAGCGTTCGTAGGCCCGTTTCGTTATGGTGTCGCAGATAGTCCAAACTTCCCCGCGCACAATGCCGTCCTGAAAGCCGCAGATTTCCCGGGCGGAACGGATGCGGCGAAACAGCCTCGCATACAGCGTCCGGGCGGGCAAAGTGTTGCCATAGTTCAAGTCCAGGCGCCGGAGCACGTCCAGATCCTTTTTCTGATCCCGCAGGCTCATGCCGTGGCCGCCGACGCACAGGCCCGTGGCGGCATCGTACGCACTGCACGGCGGGCAAATCATGCAACATCCGCGCACCAGCGTGACGGGAATCACAGGGTTTTTCCGCATGATATCCAATGCTTCATATAAATTGTCCTCGGCGATGGGTGCGAAAGTCTGGCGGCTGTAAAAACAGGCCATGCACATGAGATGATGCGGCCGGATGTGCAGGCGCGCAACGCGGTACATGGCCGCCGCCGTGGTTTTTTTAGCCGTTACCTTTTCGCGTGACGGCCGGCTGGGAATCAAGGTTGCAAATGCTTTGGAGCAACCACGCTCGAATGCACCGCGTAAAGCCTGCGGACAACCGCGCCAGGTTGGCATTGCACAATCACCGGCATAGCCGCAAAGGTTCTTGGTTGTTTTGATGGATTGAAGCATGCGCTCGATCAGGTCGCGCGCCGGCCGCGTATCACCGGGTGACATCCCCATGCGCTGAAGAATATCCAGGTCACGTTTCTCATTGAACAGGGCTCCGCCGGCGGAATCCAGCCGGTACCCCGGATTCTGATAACGGTAAACACCGTCCACGTTGCAGACCAGCCGAAGCGGTCTGTTGGGATTTTCCTGAATCAGGCGTTGGAGGCGGATAATGGGCGGCGCAGCGCGGCGCCGGCCCGACGACGCGCCCAGTCGGCATACCAGGCACAATAATTGATAGGGACGTACGTCAACGATCCGCGGCCGATGGGTATGCTGATGCTGGCGGTTCATCTGGTCTGGGTCTCCTCGTTAGGTGAAATGTTCATTTGTCGTATCGGAGCGAACTAATTGATGGCGCATCATAGTGTCACGGGCGGGTAACAGGCAATTCTAAAAACGCCGATGTTCGCGGGAAGAAGTTGCACAAGTTTGGCGTCCGTCAGCCGGCGGATTGCGAGCGGTCACGCCTTTGGCATGATAAATTTGCAGCTTGCCCCGCGTAATGCGGGGTATGCTTATACAGCGGCGCCGCTTGCGTCGAATGCGAAAAGCCGAACCTTGTCATTACCCCAGGCGGTATCCACGACACAACGGCAGGCGTGTGCCACGGCATCCAACGGGATCTGCCGGAGCCGCTGGATATTGCACGTTTCAGTGAAGACCGTCTCCCACGTGCCATCCTGCCGTACGACATCAATATGAAAGCCTTTCACCAGCGTAGGCGGAACCGCGTGAATCACTTGAAGGAGTGGATAGGAACAGGGCATGGCCGGCACCTGGCGATTCAGATCGCTGTCGAACACAAGTCGCAACCGCCGCAGTCTCACAGGCTGATCGAACGTGTAGGCTACCCAGTCGCCCGGCGCGGCGGTCCAGGATGTCTCCTCGTCATCCACGGGACGATCCCGACCGTTGCGTAATGGTTCCGGGTCACCGGCCGATGCGTCGAGCCTGGCGTTGCGAGTCAGCTCCGAAACCTCCCGACGGTGACCGGGGAGATAGCAGTCATCATCCATCAGGCTCTGCTGGAGTTCGTGTATCCGCTGTTCATACACCCCCCGCGGCGTCAGTCCGTCCCGCGCGGCGATCGCCGCAGCGTTGCCGACCGCCTGTCCCAAAGTCGCACACGTGGCCATCACGCGCGTGGAACTCATGGCGGCATGGGTGACGCTGATGTTCCGTCCGGCGCACCACAGGTTAGAGATATTTCGTGAATAAAGCGCGCGATACGGAATTCCAAACGGTGATGGGGCCGGGTGAAACGTGGTGGGCTTGCCGGGATGGTAGAACCCGGCCGGGTGATGATCGTCCATTGGCCAGCCGCCATATGCCACCAGGTCGTCAAATCGGCCTCCCGCGCGGACCTCGTTCTGGGTCAGGATGTGGTCCCCCACGTACCGGCGGCTCTCCCGTTTACCGGGCAGAAAGCCCAGCCACTCAAGCGCCCAGTTCTGCGCGCCGTGGTCTCCCTGGTTCTTGATGTGATCCCAGACACCAAACGCGATCTTCAACAACTCATCGCGCAATTGCTCCGTATCTTGAATGGCGTCCTGCTCGCCACCCACTTCGATCCACCAGAAGTTGGTCGAGGAATTCCGAAAATCGTGGCCCCGATGAGGCAGGGCGTCGTCGCGCGCGTAGCGGTAGGCCCAGGCGGGAGGCACAAAGTGCTGGGGACGGTCAGTTTCACGCGCCTGAATCAGACAGCTCATGCCCATGGTCTTGCGGTCCGTCACCGGGGGAGCGATGTCCTCCTTGAACTCGTCGCGGGCTTCCCGCCCCCACCGGATCTCCGCCCCCGTCAGAGGCGCCAGGATGCTGTCTCCGGAGCAATCGGCGAACAACCTTGCCTTCACGACCTGCCACGTCTGGGTTGTGAACTGCCATCCCTTTACGGCGCCGATCCGGGCGCCCGCCATTTTTACGGCATTGCAGGAACAGTTCAGCAGGAGCGTGATATTGGGCTCAAAGCGTACTTTTTCGTACAGAATGCTGTCCCAGACCGACCAATTGCCGGTGGAGTTACGATACCGGTTTGCCAGTTGGATCTCCTCGACGATCCCTGTTTCCAGGTTGTTCTTTCCATGGGCGCCGCAGATCCACATGCGTATTTCCGACGAGGCGTTTCCGCCCGGCATCGGCCGATCGTGCATCAACGCCACCCTGATACCGTGCCGCGCGGCGGCAATCGCCGCGCTCATTCCCGCCAGGCCCCCGCCGACAACGCAGAAGTCAACCGCGTGCGTCTGTGTTCTCAATCCCTTCGCAGGTATTTCGGTCATTAGCGTGCTGTCCTTTCAGGTATCACCGCGTTTGTTTCCTCCTGCGCGCGTCGCTCGGCCTGCCGGCGCAACATGTCCAACTCGGGCAGGCCCGTGCGCAGGCGATGATCCTCGCTTGCGCGCGCCTGCATGTAGATATCCCGGAACGCGCGTGCCCGGCGCTCATCTTCCGTGGCGTCGGCCAAATCGCCGGCGGCCTTCCGCCGACAGGCCTGGAACAACAATCCTTCCACTATGGCTACGGCGTCCGGCGGCGGCAGGTCACCGGCATTCTTCTGCATCGCGGCGAAATTGGCGCTGATAAAATCATCATAACTTATCGTCCGGTCGACATCAGGATACCGGCGGAGCACCTGCTGGTAAATCTCGCGGGCTTGGCTCACGCGGCCGTAACTGTGAAGGATGATAATCGCCTCGCCCAGAAAATTGGCATAAATCTCACGAAAGAAACGCTCATTATACCGGGCGATGACTTCCTCATAGGTTTTCATCACCTGCGGGAGCAGGTCCAGTCGTGGCGTTGTCACGTACAAGTCTGTCGCCGGGTCGAAATCCAGCCGTCCCTGTCGGAATGCCGCCGAAAGACACTGGAGCATCATCTGGTCGCAGGAGCGCACACCGGGCGTATCCGGCGTACCAGGCACACCGGGTGTTCCCGGCGTCGCCTGGCGGCCGAGCCAGGCCCAGTAAAGCGCATGTGTTTCCGGCAAGCGCCAGTCGAAAGGACCGTATTCGGCATCCAGTTGCCGCATGAACGCCGGATCCAGTTTTAATTCCTCGCGCAGGCGCTGGAGATCGGTGTCTTCGGGGTGGTTCTCCAGTCGCGCGCCATGGAGCACCGCCTGCATGGTTTCCGCCAGCTTGCGTCTGTAAAATGGATGCGCCGAATCCATGATGTACCCGATCTTATGCTGGTATAGCCAGCCGAGTTCCTTGTAGAGGTTCGGGTTGCGGGGGTTATACCGCAGTCCTTCATCCCGCAGGAGCCGGATTCCGTTGTTGACCCAACGCCACCGGTTTTCGGCGTCGGGGAATAGCACGCTGATGTTGTAAGCCATATTCCAGGCCTGGAAGGCCCACACGGTGGTGAAGTGGGGCTCCAACTTGGTGATCCAGTCTGCCAGCTGGGCAATTTCAAATATCCGGCCTTCCTGTTGTAGGCGGATGATTCGGAGCCAGAGCAGGTCGGCGATCAGCCCGCGGAACCCGCCCAGGGCCACGGTGGTGAAGGCCATGAGCGGCGGTGCGTTCTCCAGCGGAGCGGCCGGGAGTAACTGATGCCGCGCCCGGTAATCCCACAGTTGCTCATGCAGGCGTGCGGCGCCCCACAGGCCGAGTAGGGCCGCCAGGATCAAAAATATTGCCGCAAGGTTTTTCATTGGCAACTACTTAAAGTATTCAGTGTTCGGCGTTCGGGTGAGAGGGCAAGATTTTTCCATATTGAGAAGCCGTTACCAATGTCTAATCGCCGCTGGCCCAATGCGTCTGTGCGGTAGGATTGCGAGAATGAGTATGCCTCCCCTCTTGAATTTTATGAACACAGAACACCGAACACTGAACACATGAGATCCATAATCAGACGGTTGTCATTCCCATTTCGCGGCGGCTGAATATCCAGATACCCAACACGGCCAGCGCGCCGCCATAGCCAAGCGCCAGTATGCCCCATGCCGTACCCACCAGCGTCAACGGGATAAACGCGCCCGTCGGCAGAAAGTTCAATGGTTCGAACCGCGCCAGCGGCGGCGTGACAAAATGGGTCAGCTGAATGATTCCATAGGTCGCGGCATTCAACAGGCTGGCCAGCCAGGCCGGTGCCAGGTCAACTTCGGCCATCAGCGCCTCGGCGCCTATCCAGCCGCTCAGACCGGTAATAAACAGAAAGGCGAAGGCCGTGAACACGGCGACGGGAAATGAAAACAGTGCGCCGACCGTCAATCCCAGCGCGGTGAAGAACGCCAGCCGCGCCAGGACCAGCAAGAGCGCGCGGGTAAAATTACTTTCGAAACCGCTTTCCCGGATCAATAATTGCGCGCCGGTATCCGCGGCGAACAGGACGGTGGCCGGCGTACCGGGCGTTCCCGGCGCCGCCGTTTCCACGTTTTTGTATGTGACCGTCAGCCGTTGTCCTGGCGCGGCCGGTGGCAGTTTCAGCGCATGGCCGACGTGAGGCGTGTAGGAACCCAGCGTGCGATAGGGTTTTGGGGAATTATCCGCGCCAATCAGCCATAGGCCGGTCACCGGCATTTGGCGCTCAATCCGTGACGTGGCAAACTGAAACTGCAGAAAGAGCGCATCGCCCGGACCGACTCGTTCCGGCACCCGGAAGATCCAGGATTGCGTTCCGCCCGGCGGGACGGCGGACAGTGTTCGCCCTGCCCCGGACGGGATCGGTTGTTCGGGGGCGATCAAACTGTGAGCAGTCAAGATTTCTTCGCGCAGGCTGACCTGGTCGGCGGCCGACAGCACGGCGTTACGCGTGTTCCAATGCAGGAGCCCATAAATCAGGCCGCCGGCCAGGCCCAGCATTACCATGTTTATCGTCATCAGCCCCAGCCATTTGCCGAGCCAGATCTCGGCGGCATGCACCGGCTTGGTGACCAGCACGTGCATCTGGCGGCCCGCGACTTCCAGTGAAATGGCGCCGGCGGCCGACCACGTCGCGGCAATGGAGAGCAGAGTCATTGTCAGACCGAACGCGTAGTGAATGAACAATTGCGTCTGGCCGGCCGCCGTGCCGTCGCTTTTAATCACGAACGGTAACCCGGCAATACAGATCACAACCATTGCGATCAGCAGGCCGAAGACCCGCGAACGAATGGCCGTGCGCAAAGTCAATCCGGATATGGCAAGGATTTTTAGTAGCATGATTATAATCCCGCACGATGGATTGACAACTCGGAAAACATCGAACATCCAACATCGAACATCGAATGAAGGAAAACTCACTGCTACGATGGCAACAGTTTTCCTATCAGTTCTGATCTTGTTCGATGTTGGATGTTGGATGTTGGGCGTTGGATGTTTGCTTCGTATTCATCCTCAGGAACTCGGCCAAGCCTTCAGTGGGTGCGACACCGGTTGGTGCCGTCGGCTCCGGCCGGACCTGGCCGACGGTTTCAATAAAAAATTGTTCCAGGGTCCGGGCGGGATGGTCCACCACGGGGGCGGCGCCGGTCTCGCGGCGGAGCACCTGCATAACGGCTTCCAACCGGTCGGGGGCCAGGGTGGGGAATGTCAGACGACAGCGGTCGTGCTGTTCGAGCAAATCGCGGACACGGCCCTGGACCAGGATGGCGCCGTCGCCCATGATGGCCACGCGGTCGCAGACGTGTTCGACATCGGCCAGGAGATGGGAGGAGAGGATCACGGTTTTACCGCGTCGGGCCAGTGTCAGGATCAGGTCCTTGACCTGGCGACAGCCAACCGGATCAAGTCCGGCGGTTGGTTCATCCAGGACGATCAGATCGGGATCGTTAATCAGTGCCTGGGCCAGGCCGACGCGGCGGGCCATGCCCTTTGAAAATTCGCCCACGGGCCGGTGCTGGGCGTGTTGGAGCCCGGTCATTTCGAGGAGTTGGTCAATGCAAGTTTTACGCGCCGCGCGGCGAAGGTTGAACAGCCGGCCGTAAAAATTCAGGATTTCGCGCGCGGTGAGGTAGGGGTAGAGGCAGGATTCTTCCGGCAGGTACCCGATGCGTGCCTTGGATTCGACATCCCGCGGCGAACGGCCGAACACCGAAAGCGTTCCGTGGGTGGGGGTCAGCAGGCCGAGGATCATGCGCAGCGTGGTGGTTTTGCCGGAACCGTTGGGGCCCAGCAGGCCGAATACTTCGCCCGCCTGGACGTTGAAGGCGATGGCGTTGACCGCGCGGACCTTGGGGCGCCGCCAGAAATCCCGGAATATCTTGGTCAATGTTTCCGCGCGAATTACGCGTTCGGGCGAAAAAGTCGGATCGTTAATTAATGCTGCATGTTGCGGTTGCATAATGAACCTAACCATTCCGCCGGTTTGCCGTGGCGTGTAATCACAATTGCTTCGCGCTCAGCATTGCCGCAGATACTTGGACAAAGCTTCTTTTACTGCATTCCTTGTAATTGCGCCAGAAAATATAAGGGTGGTCCGTGTCATGCCCGCGTATCGACATCATCCCTCAGTATTTAATATTCAGGGCTGTCCCTGTGTACCTCCTGTGTTTCTAATAAATGAATTCCTTTTCGGCGGTTAAGCGGCTGCGGCTCAGAATGTTTTCGTTGGGGTTGACAACAACCCTTAGCATATATTTTCCCTTTGTTAACCGTGCGCCCTCAAACCGTGCCGCAACCGTAGCGTGTTCGGATGGAAAGATCTCCGCAATATTCTGCTTTTGTTGAGCGATTTCGCGATTCCCTTCGCACTGAACAAGAATGAAAGATACACTGATGTTTCTCAAACAATTGTGCTGCTGGTACATGAATAAATTCGATTGCGGTATATAGCGCACGGTTGCCCTGGCCGATATAACCGGCGCGCCCGCAGATTCCTGCTCCACCGCCACCACGACATAGTCCGGGGTGATGACCAAACTGGGCCGCTGCTGTACCAGAACGCGGAACCGCGTTTGACTATTGAGCAAGCGGGTATCAACGTCAGCACTGGTGATCCGTGCGTATAGCCAGGTATCCTTATATGTACGCGGTGGACTCAGCGCGGTGGAGGGAGGGAAGTCTGGCGAATCACTGGTCACAAGCGCAGCGTAATTACCAAACCCTCTGAAATACCCCGCCGACCAGCCATGACCCGGGTATTCGGGGCGCAGCCACGCTTGCCAGATACTTTTTGCCTCGGCACTCTTCCCCGGCGCAATTTCCCCAAGAACCACGTCATCACATATGCCAATACCGCCCCGGTCAGGATCGCCATCGTAAAACCTGACCACCACGTTATGCGCCAGGCGTGTCCCCCGATTGTGGACGAGCGCGGTGAGTTGAACTTCCTCATTCTCGAATGGCTGTTCCTTTGAAACACGCAATCCCGCCTGTTCGCGCAGGGTGAGCCTCATGGCGCCTGTCCCCTTGCACCCCTTTACCAACAGCACATCCGCGGGATGTACGCAATCGGGAATAATGGACGGAAAGTATTGAAACACGTGGCGCATAGTTGCCGCGCAAATTCCCGCCGGATTTTTTCCGGTTTGGTCCCGCGCGTCAAGGCCAATACGCAAACGGTAATTGAAAACCATTGTTTTCCCGGGTGTAGGATCGCCGGCAGGCACGGACTGGCAACTTAAAAACGGCTTCAAATCGGCCCTTACTTCGTTTTTTTCGTAGCTGAGCGGCACACGGCGCCACGCCTGTCCGGTAGCTGGCGACTGGATCTCAATGCTAACAGTAGAGGTGCTGCTTTCCGCGCTTGTGTGGAGCACCACCTCGCCGGTCGCAAGGAGAAAAGGCGAAATGCATTGATATATGAGCGATGCGTTTTTATGTGGATCCTCCGGCGCTAAAATGGCAATCCCGCTGGATAAGCGCTGCGTCGTTATGTTTTCCACCTGCTCGAACTGGCTGCGCCAGTCCTTATCATCCGCAACCAACTTCGCTTCCAGGAGGCCGTTTGCATAATCCGGCGGTTCCGAGATGGCATGGCACCAATAGCCTTTGCGCTCTTGAAGAAAGGTGATTTTTTCGCCGCGGCGCAGGCAAAATGTTTCTTTAGTCCAGGGTATGTTCCGTTTTGCTCCCGGCCCCTTATAATTAAACCAGAAAGCAGAACCGACCTTTTTTGGGGGAATCATTACCCGCGGGAACCTTCCGTCGGCATCGACGTGACGCAGAAGCAGTTCTGGATCGGCTTTAACATCCGCACAACTTGCAATCGTATCTCCATCCTTTTTCAAAAAATAACAACGAACATAGGGGTCGAGATTGTGCCAGGCATTATCGAAGTAAACCTCCGTAGTGGCATGGCCCGGTATATCAGGCGCCCGCCATTGAATCCCGGCAATATCCAGGAGGCATTGAAATACCATCGCCTGCGTTGAGCAAAAACCGTAGCCGAGGCTGTGGATGAACCGCGTGATGTCCACCTGGTTATGCATGGAAAGATTTGCAAAACGCCCCAGGGCAAATCGATAGAGCGCGAAAGCCTTCTCCTTGTCCGTGGCGCCCGCCTTCACCACGGAACGCACGATGGTTTCGGGGTCGGTCCAGTCAACCTGGCCTTGGACCGAGAAGAACGGCATGATGCCTTCGCCTTCAAACGCCACCCGCTCGATAAGACATGACGGGCCGCTTAACTGCGCGAGGGGAATCTCGTTGTTTCCTGGCTTCAATGCATATGTTTCTTCCCTTATGCCTGACGGCAATTCAACCAGAACGGCCGAATTAGTTTCCACGGCAACTGTGTTTCCCGTCTGTAAGGCGCTGTTGGTTTGCGCACAGGCAATCTCCTGCATCCAGCTTGTTGCGCCGCATTCCAGAATGGCAAATGACAATACCAAGAAGTAATAGCGTGTATTTTTCACGGCTTTGGCTCAATCAGGATGCCGTTAAGCGCAAAGTACGGTAGTTTCATGTCAGGGTTCTTGAACTCGAAGTTCATCAGTCCGTCGGTCAGCTCAACCTCAAAGCTGGGACGGTACGGATCATTTTTCTTAATCGGGCGGTTGTCAACCACCTTCCGTCCTTCCACGTATATATCCGGCGCAAAGTGATCGTACAGGGTATCCACCATGACCACGGCAACTTTATATTTGGCGTTGGGCAGTTTCACCGCCCAGGCACGGTATTCCTTCCCGCTGCAATAGTCGCGGATGAGATCATCGCCTTTACCACGGTCGCCCGGCCACTTTGAATCATACTTGATCCAACCGTAGCCCCGTTTATCATTGTAGAAAGTGTCGTTGCGAATGGCATTAAAGTCCTTCATGATCGGGCCGGAGCCAAAGTCGAACCCGACAAGACCATTGGCCGCGAATTCAAACCGGACAATAGTTTCCTGCGGCTTGGAGCGGTTGCCGGCCCGGTCTTCGAGCACAAATGACAGGGTGGTATCGCCCTGGTCAAGACCTTCGACCGTCGTTTGGAATGTTCCATCGGGCCATACGGTGATCCGCTTTTCCGGCCGGCCAGAACAAACCAGTATAAGCGACAGCCCGTCTTCCATCCCGGACACCTTTTCTTCGACACACAGCCAATTCACACGGGTCGTGATCTTGCCGGGCACATTGACCACAGCCGTAGGCGGCGTCGTATCCAGGATGATCTCCTTCTTCACCTCTGCCCGGGGATACTGGGCGGCAGTCAGGATAAGACCATACCGGCCATCTGCGCATCTTGCGCCGTTGCCATCCTTCCCGTCCCATTCAAGGCGGACCTCGGGCACGTTGCCGCTAAATTCGCGCACGGTCTTGCCCTGGGCATCGGTAATCCGGGCGCTCCATGTTCCTTCCGTCACCTGGGCAACCGTCCGCCCGCGGACCGTCAACACATCTTTCCTTCCGTCGCCATTGGGCGAGAACACCGGCGGCATCAACTCAACATCCCGAAAAGCCGCGGACGGAATCTTTGGAATGATACAGAAGCTTCGCAGCTGCATGGGCTGTGTGGCCACGGCAAGACTGATACGGCCCGGCCCTTCCGGCTCAAAGGGAATGTCTTTGCCGGTGACAAGGTCCTGCACAGAGGCCACGGCTGCGGACTCGGCCTTGACCGTTATCTTAACTTGTCTTTCCTTCAAGTCGAATGCCCGGTTGATAACCGCCAGATAGGTGCCGTAATCGGTCTTGTACTGGCGCACGACAATCTCCTTATCCTGCGGCTGGACCGCATCGGCGAGGACCTCGGACGGCACCGCCGGCAGGGCCAGGTAGGCGGCCGCAAAATCCCGTGCATACTGTGGGAAACCGCGTTGCAAGGGCTCGTGCATGTTGACCATGATGCGGGTGGGATCGGCATTAGCCATGGAAAGAATTTCCTCCATCATGCAGAATGGTCCGGCATGCTCAATGGTGGAAGCGGCAAAAAGGCCAAAGCAGTTCATGTGGAAAGACTCCTCGTTATACGGGAACGCATTCCCAACGGCCACACCTTCGCCGGTCTTGAAGAAGTTGAGGAACTTCGGATTATCGGCGGTGTACTTGTAATGAACCGGCGCCCAGTACACAATCCCCTTGTCGTTCGCGTAAAGGGTCGGGTTGCACCCGATGCGGCGGGCGGAGTAAATACTGCCGGGCTCGCTCAGCATTTTGACCATGTCCATCTCATCCGGATACACGAGGTGCGGCAGTTCGCCACTGCGTTTCGCACCCCAGAATTCCTTCATGTCCTTGTGCCGGCCGTAGATAATATCCTCCATGGTGACTTTACCTGCCAGTTCGGGCGCAATCCGTTCCCTGTAGTAACCGCGTGCAGAAACGGGGTCAGCCTTCTGTTCCGCCGTCCATTTTTCGGGCGGTACGGTGAATCCCGGGACCAGCAGGATACTTGTGCCCGGCACATAGATCTTGTCCTGCATCGGCAAGCCGGAATACCTGAGCCTGGCACAGGAGAACGGATGGTCGTCATCGCTGTGCCAGGGAAAGTAGTAGAGCTTAAGGTCAGGCCGGATGGCCTGCAGTTGGTCGCGCAAGGCCAGAAGAAATTCGCGCTCCTTGGCGTACCACCACTGGTAATACTCGGTCTTTTTGTGGGCGACCAGCCATTCCCGCTTTTGGGCGGAGTCCGCGCCTTCGGCACGGATGCCGGTCTCCGTCTCAAACCGTTGCATGGCGTAGTCGCTGAAGCTCGGCATGAACGGCAATCCAAAGTGTTTAAATAGCATCAGGCCGGAGAAAGATGGGTCGGCGAACTGTGACGAGAACACATTATCCAGCATTGTCCAGACAGCTTGGAGTGTTTCCGGATGCACGACGTCCGGGATATAGCCCTTGACTTCAGAATTTGCAGCGCCGCGGAAATCACTGCAACCATCGGCATCAACAACCCGCGCTTCTTCGGGGACGGCAATACTTTGAAAAATATCCCGTTCGATCATCAGGCGGGGCAGGATGTTCACGCCCAGTCCTTCGGCCCGGTTCACCGTTAATAGCGGCGCCGTGACGTCGTCAACCCAAGACCTGCTCAACATGTTCGGAGCTATCGCCGTCATGCCGCAGAAACGGGCATTGTACAGACGCTGGCGCGCCCTGGCCTCTTTTAGTTTTTCATCGAATCGACCACCCACAGACTCCGAAGTCTCGATCAACTCGCGCCGGCCAAGTTCCAGCGGCGGCCGGTTAACCTGCAGGAAAAGCGCCGGCACATTTGGAACTTCGTACAGTTTTATGGTGCGGACTGCGGCCCCGCTGGCCAGCGCATCCATGCTGGGACCAATACCCTGCACGAAAATCCAAAAGCCCTTAGCTGTGTCTTCCTTAATAGTATTGCTGCTAGGATATGGCGTTCCAAGTTTGAATGTCTTTTCGCCAAGATTAAAAAACGAATACCATTTCTGGTACTTGCCGCTGAGTGGATAATCCACGTATTCGGAATTGACGGTGCGCGTCCAGTGGTCGCCGAGCGTCCGGCCGGTATGAAACCCCTGGTCCCCGGTGTGGGCCAGGAAATTACCGGTATTAAAGATGTTGATGGTCCGGCCCACGTCCTCGGGATATTCAACAACCAGCAGGTAGGACTTGCCGGGAGACAATCCTTCCCTGTTCAACTTATAGGCAAACCAGCCCCAGCCTCGGGCAACCCGGCACGGCTGGCCGAGAATCTTTTCTACCCCGGTGAATGTCGGATTTGGTTCGCGATACAATTCTTTCCATTCATCTTGCGGCACGCCGCCGGAACCTTTGGCACCCATCCCGCGCCCGCCCTCGATAAAGGGATGCGGATCGGAGGGATCATAACACTTCACTTCGTCCAGGAGCTTCAGATTCCCGAACAGATCGTCAACGTATTCATTAGTGCTGGCCAGCAACGGCAGCATGCCACAGTCTTTAATCCGGCTCTTGAAACTAAAATACTTTTCAGCGCGAGCGAGGGTTTGGGTGCCGCAACACAACGTGGCATTGAATCGGAACAGGTTGGCGCCGGTTTCATGCCTGGCTTTGAACAGCCGCTCGCGCAGAGCTGGGTCAAAAGCCGCTTTAACCACGGCCGATGCACCCGCTTTCACCGTTACTTCATTGGTCAGAGTATATGGCCTGAACCAGTAATCAATTACCTCGCATTCCAGGGTGCCGGCCAGATCATTGGTACCGGAATTCTTCAATGTCACCGGGATCAACAGCGGATCCGCCGCCGATGCCGGATCAAGGTTTGAACATGCACCGATGGTCAGGGCCGTTTCCGCCCCGGCGGCATTCGTCCATGCAAAGACCGCCCCAATCAAAACGAGCACTGCAACCAGCGCCGATACCTGTCGTTGTTGAGTGAACATCTTCTCCTCCTTCTTGTTGGCGCTTTGTTTTTTGAACAGAGTTAATTGCAAAAGTCGTAACTGCGCAGGTAGACACAAAAGTTAACCAATCCCCGCTCCGAATACAACAAGGAATAAAATCAATGCGCTTGTTTTCACCTCCGTTGGCGTGAAAGGAGTTGGTCCGTGCAAGAGGGCGAAAACTTTCCCAAAAACTTTCATCTTTTTACTTGCATCCGAACACCCTCCCTGCCACATTTTATCCATCAAACAAAGCGATGCCCACGGAAGGGGTCGCCCTGGTCGCCTAAGGCGCCGCCTATCTTCGCCGAAGCGCTTCGCGTAGGCAGGCCGTAGGCGGGTAAACTCGATAAATTAGGCGGCCAAAGGCCGTAACTGTTTCATGTAGCCGCGGCGGTGACGCCGTGGCCGCCGGAAGAATCCACGCCCTCACGGGCGCGGCTACAACTTTGAAATTCCTATGCATTTAATTAGGCCGCAGTGGCGTTTCATGTAGAGCCGACTTTACGTCGGCTATCATAGCCGGTGTAAAACCGGCTCTACACGGATTGAAATTCCTATATATCCAGTTAGAGTAGAGCTTGCTACTGGCTATTAAGACATGCAAGCGTGCTGGCCTAAGGTCTGTTCCGCTTTGAAATAACCGTTTGCACCCGGGTTAGAACCATGAATTTTAAAAAAGAAAACAATGCGTCAAGCGATGATTTTGGCGGACTTTGTCTTGATGGTCAACCTGCCTGGGAGCAGGGCCATTGGCCGATATTTTGGATCTGGCACCCGGAAGCCCATCCGACTGGAAACAGCATGGTTTTGTTTAAATTAGAATTTGAGATGACGGAAGAAGACGTTTTTCCGTTACATGTTTCCGCGGATAATCGTTACCATATTTTTCTGGATGGGCAATTGCTCGGCATGGGGCCGGAAAGAGGAATTATCAATAAGTGGTTTTATGAAACCTATCGGATCAGATTAAAGCCCGGCCGGCATAAACTTCTGGCCAGGGTTTGGCATATTGAAGAAAGACTGGCACCGCATGCCCAGGTGAGTTACCGCGGCGGATTTATTTTATTGGCGTCCGGCCGGAATATGAATAAAATTTCAACCGGCTTGGCGCCGTGGCAGACATGCCAACTCAATGGTTTTGGCTGGGAGGAGTCGGTCTGGGCATGGGGCGGTGGGAGTAATATGACTTGTGACGGCCGGTTGTTGCCGTGGGATTGCATGAAAGGCGGGGGCGATGGTTGGGTCAGTCCGGTTGTTTTGGAGTCAGGCGAGGACGCAAAATTGGCAAATCCTATCCGCGGTCACTGGCTGCTTGCGCCGGCAACACTGCCGCCGTGCTTAAATCACGGGGTGGATGCCGGCGCGGCTGGTTTTAAAGTGTGTTATGCGGGTAATTTCAACCCTGCGTTAAGGCTTAAATTCAAGCATGCTTCCTGCCGATTGCCCGGCGAACCGGAAATCAGTCTATCCCAAATAACCGAGCCGGTCCTTAATCCGGCCAATAATCTTGAAACAGATGAATGGCAAAAATTACTGGAGGCAACCGACGTCATCCATATCCCGCCGCGCTCTGCAATTGAAGCAATAATTGATTTGAATGATTATTATTGTGCCTATACCGACCTGGTGGTTTCCGAAGGCCGGAATGCCGTGATTAAAATTGAATGGGCGGAGGCGTTGTACCGGGATCCGCTGGCCGACGATAAAGGCAACCGGGACGAAGTGTTCGGCAAGTTTTTTATCGGGGACGGCGATACTTTTATCGCCGATGGCGGTAGTCAGCGGCATTTTGAAACGTTCTGGTGGCGTTCCGGCCGTTATTTAAGGATCTCGGTGATTACCGGCGAGTCCTCGTTATTGATAGAAAAGCTTGCCGTCCGTGAAACCCGGTATCCTTTGGATTACGAGGGGGCTTTGGACTGTGATAACAAGGAATTATTAAAAATAGTGCGCCCGGCCGTGCGTTCGTTGCAGGAATGCATGCACGAAACATACATGGATTGTCCGCATTACGAACAGATGATGTATGTCGGTGATACGCGGATTATGGCGCTGGCCGGCTACGTTATATCCGCGGACCGGCGCATGCAACAGAAAGCGATTGAACTGGGCGCTTCTTCAATTCAGGTGGATCGCGGCGATATTCTTTCACGGTATCCGTCCCGAGTCGCCCAGTTTTTTACGATAAGCGCCCTGGCGTGGATAGACATGGTTTACGACTTTTTTTTGTGGCGCAATGCCGATGATGTGCGCCGGTATCTGCCGGCCATGCGTTTTTTGATGCATAGTTTTGAAGGTTTGTTTGATGGCCATGGTTTGATACGTGGGACGCGGATGTGGAACTATATTGATTGGGCTTCAGGGTGGCCGGGCGGTGTTCCGCCGGATGGCGATACGGGCGCCATTGCGCATATTAATTTGTTGTACTTGCTGGCATTGCAGAAAATGACGGCGCTGGAAGAATATTTTGGAGAGGATCTGCTGGCGGAAAGAAACCGGCGGCAGGCCGCCGACCTTAAACAGGCCATATTAAATTATTTTTGGGATGATAGCAGGGAGATGCTGGCTGATCAGGTATCCAGGAAAACCTATTCGGAACATGCCCAGGTTCTGGCGGTAATGGCCGATTTGCTGGATGACCGGAAAAAAGCCGGAATAACTGAAAAACTGGTTGAAGAAAAGCTGATAAAGACTTCGGTTTATTTTAACCATTATTATTTCGAAGCGGCAGGCTTGCTGGGTCGCATGGACCTGTTTTTCAGAAGGCTTGATTCGTGTTATGGAGCGATGCTGAAGCAGGGATGCCGGACATTCTTTGAGACCCCGGACCCGGCAAGGAGCGATTGTCATGGATGGGGGGTAAGTCCGATGTTTCATTTTTTGGCGACTATGTTGGGAATCCGACCGGCCAGTCCCGGGTTTGCCAATGTTGCTATAAAACCACGGCCTGGTAATTTGCGCCGGCTTTCGGGGGCATTGCCGCATTATCGGGGAATGATCCACGTGGATTTGCAAATTGAAGAAGGTAAAATCGAGGGGAAAGTGAGTTTGCCCAAGGGTGTCAAAGGCCGATTTTACTGGAAGAATTCGGTATGCGATTTGAGCGAAGGCGCAACAAAAATTGAAATTACTTAGCATTTCTCGTGCAACCGCTTGCTTTCCAGCGGTTTATACATCCAAAAATAGTTGAAAAAAGATGTTGACACAGGGCTATTCGTGGTATATATTTTACATGTAAATAGAAACAGGTTATTTATTTTGCTTTGAACGGAATCACGGGCGTCTTTTAACAAAGAAAGGGAACTAAAAACCATGACAAGATTAATCGTAGGCGCAGTTGTATTTGGCGGACTTTTCCTGAATAACATCTTTGCCGCCATGGTAATCACTCAACAAAGACAGTATCCGTTAAATCCCCTCTATTTAAATGCCCTGAAGACGGCCGGCATCAACTGTTTTCAGGTCTTTGCATTGCGAGAATTGGCCAACATGAGCTATACGAACGTGTTTGACTTAAACAGACCGGACACGCTCAACAATTCTTGGATAAACCGACTGCGCACAGCTGAGATCAATCATTATTATAAAAACCACATGCAATTGGAAATGGCGGCGTGGGGGCCGCATTGCCGTAACTGGATTTTCCAATACGGCTGGTGTGATGGTGTTCCTTATGACGCGTTAACCGACGGCAATGGGAATACCATTCCCTATGGAAGCCTGGGCACTTATAATGGAATCGCAAAATTTGTGCCGGAACTGGATACCGTGCAGAAGTACAGCGATTTTTTGCTGGAGAATTATACCAAGCCCATGATCAAGGCCAGATATGAACAAGGCGTGTATTTATTTGCCGTTGATCAGGAGGATTACTGGAAAATGCCGCAATATACGGGAAATCCCTCAAATACTTTAAGCAAATTTTTCCCCTTCCACGACTATCATGAATATGACGGCCTGAGCCTTGCGGAAAAGGAAAAAAGAATGCGGGAAGTTGTCATGATGTTCTACAAGAAGCTGTATGAATGGAAAAACGAAAATTACCCCAAGATTATTCTGGTCCATTCCCTGGCATGTTCCCATACGAATGGCGCAATGTTGCAATCCATGCAGGATATTCCCTGGGTGGATTGGTTTGCGATGAATGGCGGCAGCGCCGTATTTATGGTAGGGGCAAGTTCGAATGGAATAGAAGAGACTGCCGGTTATCCCGGGCGCGGCAGTCCGTATCCGCTGTTTAAACAAATGATAGAGACAAATTATTTTGAATATCTGAATGCGGATGGCATGGTGGAAAATCGTCAAAGCCGGGGATGGGGAATTGCCCAGACTGAGTCGGCCCAGTATAGCTCGGTTGCGCCCGGCACACCGGAACAATTCCTAAAACTGCCGGAACAATATTCAAATACCAGATATTATGATTATGTGATGAATGTTCCTGAACCATATGGTTGGTGCACGTATCCCATGCAGAATCTTTTCCAAAAATTAATGAGTGAATGGTCCGCGTTAGACCGGGGCAATAATTACATAAAATTACATTGTTTAGCCAATTTTGTTAAGCAAAACACTTA
>VSJD01000117.1 GCA_008636095.1 Kiritimatiellota bacterium
TCCGGCGGCAAACCCTGGCGATAGGTTTGCACCAACCGGTAGTTCATGATATAGTCCATGCCGCCGTGGCCGCCCAGTTTGAGAGCCTGTTCGCCATGCTCTTTCCAAAGCGGATGCTCGTACTCGGCCTTGATCGCGTCGTAAGAAGCCCACTCGTGCGTGCCTTGGCCGTCGAAAAAGATGCGGGGCGGATAGTCGCTGAACGTGCCCTTGGAACCCTGGACCAGGTTGAGGCGGCTGTAAGGCCGGGGCGTGACGACGTCGTGCTGCAGCATGATCGTGCGGCCATTCGCGGTCTGGATCAACGAGGTGTTCATGTCGCCGCAGTTGTACTTCTCCCGGCGCTTGGGGTCGTCGGCGGGCAGGTTGGCGTCGCGATACTCCGCCAGCGCTGCCGACAGACTGCTCATCGAAACCAGCCGGGCAAAACGGTCGCCATGGTGGATATCCATATACCAAGCCACCGGCCCCAGGCCGTGGGTGGGATAAAGGTTGCCGTTGCGGGTCCGGTGCGGATTGCGCCGCCAGAGTCCCTCGCCATGCGGAGCCAACAGCACCGAACGCAGGTCGTGAATATAGGCTGCCTCGCCATGGGTGATCGTCCCCAAGCACCCCTGGCGGATCAGATTAAGCACCGTCAGCTCCGGACTGCCATAACAGCAGTTTTCCAGAATGATGCAGTGCCGGCGGGTGCGTTCGGAAACATCCACCAGGTGCCAACAGTCGGCCAGCGTGTTGGCGCACGGCACTTCGACGGCGACGTGCTTGCCGCACTCCATGGCCCGCACCGCCTGCGGCGCGTGCAGGTCCCAGGGCGAACAGATATAGACCAGATCTACGTCTGACCGCTCGCACAGGCTCTGCCAGTCCTTTTCCAGGGCGGGCGCAGGCTGTCCCGCCTGCTCCACTTTTTCCTTGGCCTTGAGCATCTTTTCTTCCACCGGGTCGCTGATTGCGGTACACCGCGCGCCTTCAACCGCCAGCACCTCATTCAACTGGCTCGAGCCGCGGCCGCCCACCCCAATAAAGCCAAACCGAACCAGATCCCGCTTTTCAAACGGCACATTCATCATGGTCTTGCCCTGCGCCGGCGGTATTGCCTTGACATATGCCAGCGCCTCTTGCGCGCTCTTGCCAATTTCGTTCATTTTCATAATTTCCAGGGGTTCACCTTTCTTCGCCAAGAAGTCCTGTGGCCTCGCCTACAACGCTATACGTAGCATTGTGGGCATGTCACCACAAGGAGAAATGGCGTTCCTGGCTTCGCAGGGTTTCGCAAAGATGCCCCGCGGCTTGCCGCGAGGTGCTTCACTTTGGTTTTCGAACAACAGGTTTTTTGGGGGGGGGCTTTTACCGCACGATGCCGAGGGGCGGCGTATCTTTCCACCGTCCGCGCGTGAAATCTGGGATTTCGACGGGCGCGTTCCCTTTTCTCACGGATTCTTCGCTCAGCGGGCCGATGACAGACCATGCCGTGGCATCGTAGACGTCCTGGTCAAGAGGCATTCCGTTCCGCAGGCAGTAGATTAGGCGCCACATCATCAGAAAGTCCATTCCCCCGTGGCCTCCGGATTTCACCGCTTCTTCGCCCATCCTCTTCCACAACGGATGCTCGAACTCATCGTACCAGGGTTTCAGCCCTTCTCCCTGGACCCATTCGTGCGTCGAGGGCGTACGTCCCTCCACGACCAGCCGGTCCGGAAATCCGGCCCAGCATCCTTTTGTACCCTGGATCAGATTGTGCCGCGTGTAAGGTCGCGGCGAGGTCTCGTCCCATTGGATCAGGATGGTCCGGCCAAGCGCGGTCCTGATCAGCGAAGAGTTCATATCACCGCCTTTCCATTCCTCGATCTTGTTCCATTTGTGGTCCGCTGGAAAATTAGCGGCGGCGTACAGCTTCCTCCCCGTAGCCGGCGAACTCATCGAGACCAGGCGATCGAAACGGTCGCCCCGGTTGATGTTCATGTACTGTGCGATGGGACCGAGCCCATGCGTGGGATAAAGATTCCCGTTCCGTTCCGCGTAATGGAGCGTCCGCCATGTTCCTATGGGGTGTTTGTCGTCATGCATCTGCATGCGCAGGTCATGGATGTACGCGGCCTCGCCGTGCAGGAGCGTGCCCAGCAAGCCCTGCCTGACCATGTTCAGGACCATAAGCTCTTCCCGGCCGTAACAGACGTTTTCCAGCATCATGCAATTCAGGCGTGTCTTTTCCGAAGTTTCCACGAGCTCCCAGCATTGGTCCGTCGTAACGGCGGCCGGTACTTCCACGAATACGTGCTTGCCGGCTTGCATGGCCTTTACGGCCATGGGCGCGTGCGTGTTCCAGTCGGTTGCGATGAAGACGACATCAATATCATCGCGCGCCAGCATGCGCAGGTAATCGTTGCGGTCCGGTCCGTACAGCGCCGGTCTGGGCCGGCCTTTGTCAACGGCCAGTTTTGCCCCTTTTTCCAGCGCATCCGCTTTTATTTCGCAGAGCGCCGTTACTTCCGTGCCTTCGAGCATGAGCAGATGCTCGAGATGCCCCCACCCCCGGCCTGCGAACCCGATTACACCGGCCCTGACTATTTTCATGGGTGGGATGACCAGGTCGGCAACGTTGCTTGATCCCGGCTTGGTGGAAGCGCCCTGGGACTTGATCTTTCGTGACGTGGATTTCTTCTTGGACGTTTTGTCCATGTGCGTCTTTCTCCTCGTTGGTTCTTGTCACTGAATCGCGGGAAATCTACTCCCGCTGGTGCTTATTGTAAAGCCACGATCTTGTGCTTGATTGCTGCACCTTGATGCTGTATCGGGTGTAAGACAATAAGGTTGGTTATAATCAAAAGGGACCTCGCGCTCCAGAATGCTTCCATTGCGCTGGACGGGTTTGGCGCAACCTGCTATCGTTAAGCCCATAAATAAATATTCGTCAATCTTGCAAGTCCCGTGCATGGAAAGGAGCCCTATGATCCGCAAGGCAGCGCAGATGGAAACCGAAGTGAGGAATATCCGCGGTGGGATCGGCAACGTCACGGTTCAGCACCTGTTCAAGAAGGAAGAGATCACCGCCCGTACCCGGATGTGTTCGCGCTTGATCTTGCCGCCGGGCGTCAGCATCGGTATGCACAAGCATGAAAACGAAGACGAGCTGTTTATCATCACGCGCGGTAAGGGCCTGATCGACGATGGAAAAACCAAGGTGCCTGTCCAGGCCGGCGACGCGACTTTGACCGGCAAGGGCGAAGCCCACGCGGTCATTAACAACGGACAGGAGCCGCTGGAAATGATTGCCATTATCATGCTCTACGCATGAAGTCTCGGGTGTTCAGTGTTCGGTATTCGGAGAAGCACGGAACAGTTTACCTGCAATCCATCGGATGACGGACGCAGTCTTACGAGCCATAGCCGATGACACTGACGAATATAATGGGCGGAATCCTGAACACAGAACACTGAACACAGAACACTTAATCCGTCATGAATATCCTTCCCGATAAAATCGTATTTCCCGAGCGGACGTTGATAGGCGCCGGCAAAGCGAAGAGCCTGCTGACGGAATGCGCCCGCTACGGCCGGCGCGGTCTGCTGGTGCACGGCCGCTCGTTAGCCGCGCATGGTGTCTTGAAGTTGCTCCTTCAAAACAGCCCAAGCGGCATGGCCGTGGCAACGTGGGAACACGCCGGGGGCGAGCCCGCGCTTTCCGACTTGGTTCGTCTTCTGGAAACGGCCCGCAAGCACCAGGCTGACTGGATTGCAGGGGTCGGCGGCGGGAGCGTTCTGGATCTGGCCAAAGCCTGCGCAGGATTGTTCCACGCTATTCAACCGCCCGAAGCGTATCACAATGGTGCATCAATCGAGACGCCGGGCCTTGCGTTCGCGGCCGTGCCGACCACGGCCGGCACCGGTTCCGAGGCGACGGTGAACGCGGTCCTGACCAACAGCGTAACCCGCCAGAAAAAATCAATTCGCGACGATGCCCTGATGGCCCGCTTGGTAATCCTGGATCCGGGCCTATTGGCCCATTGTCCCAAGCGGGTAATTGCCCATGCGGGCATGGACGCCTTTACCCAGGCGCTGGAGGCTTTTACCAGCCGCCATGCTGTCTGGTTGAGCGATGAGTTGGGATTGAAAGCACTCACACTGATCGGTACGCATCTGGAAGCGTTTTATCGCGGAGCGGACCCAGCCGCGGTGGAACAAGTTTTGATGGGCAGTTATCTGGCTGGGCTTAGCTTTGCCATGGCGCGCCTGGGCGTGGTTCACGGGATCGTGCACCCCCTCGCGGTTCGTTACCATGTGCCGCACGGATACGCGTGCGGCGTATGCCTGCCATATGCCGTGGAATTGAACCGGGACGCCATGGGCGGGAAATACGAGCAGGCCAGCCGGGCATTGGGCCGGGATCTGCTGGACCTCATCCGGCATCTACTGATTCAGCTCGATATGCCGTCACCCTTCCGGGGCAAGCCGATCATGGAGAAGGAGGTTATCATCCGGGAAACGGTCGCCGCCTGGTCCACGAAGGCCAATCCAAAGCCCATTACCCCCGCTGATGTGGAATGGCTGTTGAATCGGTTGTTTGAGGGCTGAGCACTCTGTTCGAGTCAATCAGATCCCGCGGCTTTGCAGGAGATTGCGAAGCTCCATTTGGAAGGCCTGCACGTCTTCCGGGCTGGGCCGGTAATTCGGCTTGCCCGCATCGATTGCCAGGCGGCCGAGCTGGTCGAGCATCCATGTGGCGGAAACCCCGTCGCTGAACCGCACTGTTCCGCTGACAACCGAACCGGGTTTCACGATGCGGTCAAGGGTGACCGCCACGCCGCCGGTGCCACCCGAATCCGGGCTGTCCGGTCCCAAGGGGGACGGTTCCATGTCAGAGGCTTCCGCGCTCGGGCGGCCCGGCGCGGCTTTGGCCAGGTCCAACCCGGCGCTGGTATTTTTCGCCTGCTCCTTGATGGTCAGGCCGAGATCCAGAATCAGGAACCGCAGATCGAGAAATGTCACGGGCAGTTTAAATTCGTCATTAAGCCGTTTTTGGATTTCGGTCAACCCGTATCCTTCGGTGATCCACTTTCGAACGGCATCTTTCTGGGTGTCATTGAGTTGCATAGTGTCCATTCTGATTCTTGGATTGAGTGTAAAGCGCCTAAATCATGATTCCGGCCTGAGAATATGACATAGACATAGGTTTGCGTCAAGCAGGGAACCGCGCTCGGGAGTAACCCCTCAGCCATCTGGGGGGAATGTCGGCGGTAGAGCCGGTTTTACACCGGCTATAGCCGACATAAAGTCGGCTCTACACCCACGTAACTGTGAGGCATTACGCTCGGGACTATTTTTCGCTTGTGTCCTGGACGTGAAATATGCCAATCTATTTCCTTATGGCACACTACGTGCGAGTGGCGTCCGTGACATGTAACGAATTCCCGGATTACAAACCCGGGGAGGCCAAGAATGCCGCAATCCGTCTGGTGTCCGGCCAACTGCAATCCCTGGCCGGGTACGGCCTTGACCTTATCGTCTTCTCCGAGTCCGTCGACCAAGGACAGACCGTGGACGCGGCCGAGGAAACGGCCCGGCCCGGGCCGTTGCTGAATGCGTACTGCGAGTACGCGGTGCAACTCAAGACTCATATTGCTGGAAGCGTACAGCTCCGCGAGGGCAAGCACGCCTACAACTCGATCGCGTTCATCGGCCCCGACGGCAGAATACTCGGCGCCTACCATAAGAGCAACCTGACCATCGGCGAGATCGATCAAGGACTGGCATCCGGCCAAGGTGCGGTTGTGGTTGATACCCCCATCGGTCGGCTCGGTGGCGCCGTTTGCTTCGACCTCAACTTCCACTGGCTGCGCGAGCAATACAAAGCCTTGAAACCGGACATCATCTGCTTCGGCAGCGCGTATCACGGTGGGTTGATGCAGGGACTGTGGGCCTACGACTGCCGGGCGTTCTTCATCTCAGCCCTGCCGTTCCTCGGCGGCGGGATCCTCGACCCTTTCGGCCGGCCGGTGAAACTCACGGACTGCTACACCTCGATTGCCCGCGCTACCCTCAACCTGGACCGGGCCATGGTCCACCTCGACTACAACCGCGAGAAGTTTCCTGAGATCGAGAAGAAGTATCTTGGTGAAGTCATAATCGACATCCCGGCCAACGTCGGCCCCGCGCTGATTTACAGTACCACCGACAAGCGCACGGCCATGGACATCGTGCGTGAGTTCAAGCTGGAGCTGATCGACGATTACTTCGCGCGGGCACTGAAGCGCAATGCTGCCAATCGGCCGCAGGGTAAAATCAGGGGGGCTTCGAGGGTAGCACGGCTATCGGATCGATAAGAGAGATCCGTAAGAGTCAGGGAAGCCCTGGAAACTTGAGTTTGATTTAATTTAATAAAACTATGCCGCGGCATACACCCCGGGATTGTTACGCGCATGGCGTTCAAGGCCGTTCATGATTGCCCGGCAACTGTTCTGCCAGCGGTCGGGCGGCATATCTTCGGTTATGCCCATGATTACCCCGTTAATGTTTTCCGCCTGATTAAGCAGGTCAACCGCAGTTTTTTCCACATCGGCGTCCGACCGCAGATGCACCGATGAAGGGAAATTGAGCCAGAGAACTTTGTTCGGCCAGGCTTGACGGGCCTCGGCCAGCGTCATGTCCGTATCCGGCGCGGGCGTAAAAGCCTCAATATAATCAAGCGCGGTTCCGGCGATAGCTTTTGAAAGCAGTTTGCAGTTGGCGTCAAAATGACATCCGATCAGTTTCCCATGTTTGTGCATAATTTCAGCCGCCTCATTGTAATGCTGAACGTAATACTTCTCAAAGTTTTCGAGGCCGATGATTTCAGGCACAACATTGCCGCCATAGTTGGCATGCATTAACGGCGACTGCGCCACGATGGGATATATTTTGCGCCGGTTTTCAACAGTTGCATCATAGAGCTTTAATATTTCGTCGCGGTTATCCATCCACTCCGCGCAAAATGTCTCCATCTTCATGATATCACCGGAGATGATAGCCTGCAATGGCTCAAGCGCGATGCTGGCGCGGAAAATGGCGTCCTCGCCGAAATCTTTCTGGGCTCGCACCACCTGGTCATAAGCCGGTTCATACACCTCGTTCTCAATCATAAACAGGATGGCTTTGTAATCGGCGGGGCTTTTAAAAAGCAATTCATGCCGCCAGGTAGTGAATCCGGCCGGCTCGGTCAAGGTGGACAAGGTTCCTTTGGGGGTCTCGTAAAAAGTACGGATGAGGGTATGCCCGTTTTCCTGGGATGTCTGGCTGGTTATCTTTACGCTGGGCATGCTGGTTTTAAAAACGCTGACACGGTTGACGATGCACAAACCCCGATGGCGCATTTCCCGTTCGGCGGTGCATTGGGGAATCATACACTCATACATTGTGAAAGGCACACAATCGCTGTGCCCGCCTTTAAGCGCAATTTCAACTCTTTTTCTCGGGGTCATAAAACGTTTTTCGCCCCCTTCACGGGACGCGATAACAACGATCCAGTGGGAACGCGTTTTCAATGTGGCGAATCAGGGGCGCGGGCGTGTCCACCGTGCCGATAACTTCAACGACGTCGAAGCGGAAGGCATTCGGCCTCTGGCGCAGGTGTTTAATATAGCGCACGGCGGCACGCGAAAGATAATGCCGCTTGGCGTGGTTTACGGCCTCGCCCGGCCGCCCGAACGCCTCGGTTTTGCGGGTCTTGACCTCCACGAACACAAGCACCGCGCCGTCCCGGGCTACCAGGTCCAGTTCATCGCGCCGTCCCACGTGAACCCGCCGGCCGAGGATGGCATAGCCTTTTTGACGGAGCGCGCGTTCGGCCTGGGCCTCGCCCCACTGACCTGCGGAGGTAAGTTCGGCGCCATTTGCCGTAGTGCTGGGGCATAGCAGGCGTTTAACGGTTTTCCACATGAGGTTTGACATAAAAATTCCAAATTCCAAGTTTTAAATTCCAAGGAAATGCAACCAATTAAGGCGAAAGTTACAGCCTTCGGCGGTAAAAACGGGAAGAAAACTAGGATTTATTTTGTTTTTTTAGAATTTAACTATTCCTTGGAATTTGGATTTTGGAGCTTTGAATTTAAAAAAGCATTTGCCGGTTTGTCGGCATGATGCATACGGCCGCGGATGGCCTCAATATCGCGCACCGGTCGGAAGGAACGGCGATGCTCTTGCATGGCGCCGTATTTCAATAGGGCCTGGATATGGGCGGCGGTGCCATAGCCTTTGTGCCGCACGAACCCGTATTCGGGATGACGGTGATCGAGATCGGTCATCCACCTGTCGCGCGTGACCTTGGCTATTACGCTGGCGGCGGCAATCGAAAGACTGCGCGCGTCGCCCTTTATGATGGCTAATGAAGGGCAGGGTAAGTTGGGAACCGGCAGGCCGTCAACCAGCGCGTACTCGGGGAGTGCCGCCAGGTGATGCAAGCAGCGGTTCATGCTCCGGTGCGTGGCGCACAAAATGTTGATTTCGTCAATTTCCGGCACATCCCCGAAACCGATGCCGATTTCCACCTCCGGGGAATTGACCAGCAGTTCGAAAAAGCGATCGCGCTGGTTTGCCGTGAGCTGCTTGGAATCGGTGAGCGTGTCAAAGAGGCGATGTTCCTCTTGCTCGATGAAGGCTTGGGGAAAAATAACGGCGGCTGCCACGACCGGACCGGCCAGGGGGCCCCGGCCGGCTTCATCCACGCCGGCTACGCGCTTGCATCCGCGGCCCCAAGCCTGGCGTTCGAATTGAAGCAAACCTGCGGTTCCCTCCATGCCGCCTCCGCGCTGTCTCTATGCCTGTTGCGTTGCCGTACGGGCTGTCTTGCCGGATCGATCTCGCAGATAATACAATTTGGCCCGCTGCTTTTTGCCGACGGTTTCCATCTCGATGCCGGCGATACTCGGGGAATGCACCGGAAAGATACGCTCCACGCCCTCGCCGAACGAAATGCGTCGAATGGTAAAGGTTTCGGTGGCGCCGGAACCCTTGCGGGCAATCACGGTGCCGGAAAAAGCCTGCACGCGCTCCTTGTCGCCTTCCTTGATTTTTACCAGCACCTTGATGCTGTCGCCCACCGCAAAGGAAGTCAGCGGTGCTTTCTTGCGATTTTCCGTGTCGAGTGTTTTCAGTATTGTTGAGCTCATAGTTTGTCCCGGCCTTTTTTTACCCCGTTGTTAATGAATGGGATTCTATGGATTTAAGTTGCCCCGTCAAGTCAATTTCACCGATCGCAACGGGAATGGTTGATGGTTCATGGTAAATGGTCGATGTGGCAAGAACGAAGAAAGATGGAACTCGGAGCGAGAGACACGATTCATCAAGACCCACTTGCGCTTCCATCGCCGATCACGATTTTGTGATTATGCGGCGCTGCTTCATTAACCATTAGCCATTAAACATTTACCGTCAACCATTCTTCAAGAGGTCCGGGCGACGCGCGACCGTCCGCCGATGGGACTGCTCCTCCCGCCAGCGTGCGATGGCGGCATGGTCGCCGGTCAGCAGGATGTCCGGCACGCGCAGGTCCCGGAAGATTTCCGGGCGCGTGTATTGCGGGTATTCCAGCCGGTCGTCGTTAAACGATTCGTCCGCGGTGGCGTCCTCGGCGCCCAGTACGTTCGGCAGGAGCCGCACGACGGCGTCAATCACCACCGTGGCGGCCAGCGTTCCATTGGTCAGGATGTAGTCGCCGATCGAAATTTCGTCAGTCACCAGGCCCAAGCTGACACGCTCATCCACGCCTTCGTAATGTCCGCAAAGAAAGATCAGGTGCCGCTCAAGGGCGAGTTCGGCGGCCAGGTCCTGGCGGAAAGGGCGTCCCTGGGGGGACATGAGAATAACCCGCGCGCCGGGCGTGCGCGCCGATTCCACCGCCTTGAAGAACGGTTCCGCCTTTAAAATCATACCCGGCCCGCCGCCATAGGGGCGGTCGTCCACGGTCTGATGGCGGTCGCCGGTAAAATCGCGCAGGTTGATAACCCGGAAGGCAACGGCGGCCTGC
>VSJD01000118.1 GCA_008636095.1 Kiritimatiellota bacterium
TGGGCCGCGCGCTTCATGATGCTTTCATCGAGAAACCCCCGTGCCATGCGAGGGAAGATCGTGATAATGTCAATGTGGAGCAGATCCCCCATTGGAATCACCCTCCTGCGCCAGGATGAATGGCGTTGATGGCTTCGGAGGGTTCCGCCCTCCACATTTTAAGAATACCTCGTGGAGATGCCAAGCGCTTCACTCGGCGACTTCGAGGACGGCTCTGCGTTTCTGCTTGGCGGCCAGGCTGGTCAGCAGGACCCGGAGGGCGCTGATGGTCTTGCCGTTCTTACCGATAATACGGCCCATGTCTTCGGGATGACAGCGGACTTCCAGGATGACCGTCTGCCGGCCAAGGATTTCAGCCACGACGACTTGCTCGGGATGATTAACTAATGCCTGCAGGGTATGTTCGATAAACGCTTTCATGCGGTTAAGCCGTAGCCGCGTTCTTCGGCTCAGCGGCTTTCTTGGAGACGGGCGTGGCCATGGGAACCGTTTTGGCTTTTTTGACCAGACTGCGAACCGTTTCCGAAAGGATAGCGCCCTTGCTTTTCCAGGCCGCAATGCGTTCCAGTTTGAGATGGAAGTTGGCCTTGGCCTTTTTGGGGTCGTACCATCCCAGGATTTCCAGGTACTTTCCATCGCGAGGAGAGCGGCTGTCGGTGGCCACAATCCGGAAACACGGGTCGTTATTGGCGCCTGTCTTTCGGCATCTGATTTTAACTGACATTATTGTCCTCCCACTCGCTTCGGTTAATAAACAAACCGTTCTTACACGATTCGCGTTTCCGGTTCAAGCAGTAATTTTTTGCTTCTGTGGCGGAAGATCGGGATCGTAATGCTGGAAGGACAGCGTTAAGAGATGCCCTGGCTAATGGAAACCGTAGAGGGTGCCGCTACGGATAAACTCATACGCCCCCAGGTCAACAATCCCGTAGCGGAGACGGATGCGGTCGTCAAGATCAAGGGTTGTCGTCATCCAGCTCTCGTAATAACCGGCATTGATGCAGGGCGAGCTGGAACTTAAACGACAGTTTGCGGCGGGCAGATCAATCAATAACGGGTCGGTGTAAATAACATTATTGATTTGCGTTGCCGGCCCCAATGCCCCGTTAGTCATCCCAATACAACAATTACTAACAATAATATTAGTGAAACCGTTATTATAAACATTGCTATATGTTCCGCCGGATGAATTGAAATACACAATCGAATTATATAAGGCATTGGTAGTCTTGCCCGTCGTGTTGTAGAAATAGATTCCACCGGCATTATCTGAAGAGTCTGTGGAATTAGAAACAATCGTGAGGTTGCGCATGTATTGGGGCCCTCCATAAGCATTCCCTGTAAGCGCAACTCCACCTGCGCCGGTTGTGGCGCGGTTGTTGCGGATCAGACAATTTCTCAAATTAGAGAGATAACCGATCGTAATACTTACCCCGCCACAGGTAGTCCCGCTGTTGCCGATAATTTTACATTCATAGATCGCGCCGTACCAGCCGGCCTTAATACCTCCGATAGGTCCGGTATTATAGGAAATTTCGGAATTATATATATGCTCGGCGCTTTGGTTCACACCGCCGGGATATCCGGCTGTGGTTGCGGTATTGTATGAAATTACGCAATTTTTAATGTAACCGGCAGTCCCACCACCAGTATTTTGAGCATAGCTGGCGCCGCCAAAGTACTCCCCTCGATTACTGTTGATAATACAATTTAAAATATAACTTGTCCTCTGGCCAACGGGGTAATCCATCATTTGAATACCGCCGCCGTATTGGCCGTAATTGTTACAAATGTGACAATTTGTCAGGGTTCCGCCATACATGTAAACGCCACCGGCATATGCATTGCCGCCGCCGGCATATCCAGCCACAATATACCCGTTAGACATTGTAAAACCGGAGACGGTAGCGGTCTTATTGCTCCAGAACAGGCACCGGTTGGAATAGGCGGGATAATTGCCGTTGATAAATGTGAATCCGGGGCCATTCACGCTTTGTAATGTAATTGAGTTCGTCAAGACAATCTGGTTGGTCAGATAATATGTTCCGTTGGTAACCAGCACCGTATCGCCGTCAACGGCCGCAGTCACCGCCCATTGAATTTGTGTCGCCGCACCCTCCCAGTTGGTATAGCCGCCGGCAGTATCGTTCGTGCCATAGCCTCCGGGCATTGAGACGTAATGCGTGTCGGCGGCGACCGACAGCGTCAGGGCCATAACAAGCCCGACAACCGCAAACGCTGTCGGGTGAGCGGTTTTTTGCCCGCTGCGGGCAAAAAATACGCTCAACCCGCTGGTGTGCGCCCAGCATGGGCGCGTTGCAAATGGGGTGCAAGTCCCCTGTAGGAGGACCGCACGTGAAAACGTGAAACACCTACCACTCGAAGCCAACTCCGAAAGGGTAACTGATCGGGGGGAGGAAGGATAGAGGAAACTGGCGGGCCGATGGACAAGAACCGCATAGCAAGGCCGACGCGATGCGACGAGTTGGCACCACACAACGAAGTCGCGGGTTCAGTCGCGGAGGTAAATGCGGCGGTCGTGCTGGGAAGCAACGCGTTCTTACCTGGGGAGACCCCGCGGGAGCAATCCGGCGGGGAGTCAGCAGAAGCCATAGTAGGTGTGGAAGCCGCTGGGCATTGGCGGCGGCGGGAAACGAGCTCCGGAAACCCCGGAGATAGGCTCACCCCACCGAAGGGCGAAACTTGCAGGGGCACACAACCCCCATGCTGGACAGCGGCGTTGACGCCGAAAGGCTGAGCTTGTTTTGTCATGGCATGGGTGCCAGCGAAAGAGTGTGCCAAACGCCGGACTTGGTGATGCCCTCACTCCGGCGGGCTGTGCTCCTTCATGGAGTCGCTTGCAGGAACCGCTGATTGCGGACCCGCATGATCAGTGGTGTGGGAGCCGGAGGCTGGCCTATTGGGTCAGTCTCCGGCTACCCGATTCGCCGTTTTACTCCGTCTGCCCAAAGGGCAGATGCATCATAGCCTGGGGCGAAACCCCAGGATAAAAGACGATGCAAAATAAATTCCCGCACCCTGAAGGGGTGCCACATTTCGTCGTTCTCTTTCTCCGGGATGTTGCTCCCCTTCAGGGAGCATTTCTTTTTGGTATTTTCCGTTACCCCAGCGATGCTCGCTGGGCTATGATGTTCGACCCCGTTGGGGTCGTGTTCTAAATCTCTTTCTGCGAACCAGCATGTTCGGCCGACATAATCCGCTGTGCGGGTAAAATTCAAATTAGTCGTTTCCATTTCTCTGGGTTTGCATACCGCTGGCATACAGGCGCGTAAATGGGGAAGAGCATAGGCGCATTTACAAATAGTGTCAAGAGGGCTACGGAATTCTCTATCTTTTTCCTTGCATCCAAACGCCTGCCCGGCCATATTTCATCTATCAAATAAATCGATGCCCACAGAAGCGATGTGCTTTCGCAGCCGGGCCGGAGTTTTAAAATCAACTTACAAGGAACAGGAAGGAAAATCAAATGAGTGTGCCAAAAAACATGCAAGCGCGGCTGATTGTCGGCATTTTTCTGACAATTCTGGGTAGTGTATGCGGGGGTAACGGTCAGACCAATACCAACGCGGTGGTTCGGATGAATTCTCCGGACATATTCTGGCTGAAGCGTCCGCTGCATGTGGCGGCCGATTCCATGCAATATATCTATCTGCCGATTCCGGGGGGAGAAGGATTGGACCAGGTGCGCAATTTCAAGTATGTCCTTGATTTGCCGGAGGGATTTGAGTTGGTAGATGGCCTTCATCTAATGGGTCACTCCTGTTGCGGTGGAAACGGTTCTGTTTCTCCCTCTTTGGTAAAGGCCATTGCGTCGGATAAAAATCGCATGTGTTATGAACTTGGTATTTCCTGGATCGGTTTTACCGGTGTCAGCATATGGCTCAGCAGTCCATATGTCCCGGCTGTACCTATCACAGGAACAGGTGGGCAATGGCAGGATTTTCAGGGAGAGGCTCCCGGTTTTGATTCTACCAGAACAGTCTGGTTGTTGCGTTGGGCAAACAACTTATACCAGTCTATACAGACATGCCGTGGCGTTGTGGACGTGGATGACATCGTGGTTCGCCAAAAGTCAAACGGCCGGGTTGTGTTTGAAGAGCATTTTAACGACGGTTCGTTCGGAAAATTTAAGGGTGGCCAAAAGAACGGAGTCAGCCTTGAAAAAGAAAATGATAATTATTTCGTGCGCATCAAAACCGGGAATGCGGAAGCGGAAATACAGCAAAGTATTGCCGCTTCCGGCACAAACGCCCCGGGAATCCAGTCTTTAATACCCGGCGAAGATTACACAGTCACCTGTCGTGCCCGGGCCGTGATTACCCGCACCCCGGATTATCTCAGTTATATGCCGGTCTGGATTAAAATCGGCGGCGGTAAAAGGGAAACGGAAATCCGGGCCCATTATGAATATGAAATTGACGGCAAACAATATTCGGTTCCGGAGCAGAAATTGCGCGTCATTGTTGAAGATGACGTCAAGAAGCCAAAGACATTGGAAATAGTGTTATGGTCACAGGCGGAAGACTGTATGGGTTTACAGCCGTCCCGGGTTCAGGATTACCTACTGGATATCACGAAATCGTGCGGGATCAAACTGCACTTGACGGAACTCAATCTCAATCCATGGAAGTCGCTCTATGACGGCAAAGTGAACAAGATGAATCTGCGCGATCCGCTGGCTGAGAAAATCAAACAACGCGGGATGGCTGCCATACCATATCTTGGTTTTCCTTATACGGATATGGGGTTTGAGGCGTATGCATCAAATCACCCACCCGCTCCAGGCCAGTTGGCGATCAATGAAATCATTAATCAATTCGGGCAGACGAATAAGTCGGCTGATATTAGAAATCCTGCTCTCTGCTTTACCAGACTGGCAGCCGAGCGCAGTGAATATTGGCAAGCCATTCTTAAAATGCTCAAAGAGGGAGCCCGGGTCAACAAATGGGACGGGCTGATGTGGGACTATGAGGTACCCAACATTTTGTGTGTTCCTGATAAACGGAAATGCGAAAGCTGTTTTTGTACGGACTGCATCGAGGCGTTCAAGGAATATACGGGCATAAAGGATATTACTAAGGCGCCGGAGAACAGGGTTATGCTTGAAAAAGACTATCCGTTCCAGGATTTGGCGGAACCGGCCCGGTCAATTCTGTCAAATTATCCGCTGGAATGGCTGAAATTTAGGGGAGAACAGAACGGAAGAATTTGGCAATCAATGATTACATTGGTTCGGGAAGTCAATCCCGCGGCCCGATTTTATCTGTATTCGGGCAGTTATCAGGCAATTCCGACCGCGGAGGCCCCCTGGCATCACTGCGAATTTTATGGGGTTTATCCCCCAGCGGCAGGCAGGTATGCAGACGTGTTTATGGAGATTCACAGTCCTCTGCGTGGCAAGGGTAAGTGGGGGCTGGAAGAAATAAAACTCATGCGGGAAGCGTTGAAAGCGGACAGCGGCAGAAAATTACCGGTGTTGAATACGGTGCAGGCGTGGTCGCCCCGCTATCCCCTGGCGAAAAACGATGCCATTCAGTCCGTGGCGCTTACGGAGGCCGATGGATTTCAAATTTATAGTTGGGGAGGTATTTTTGACAGCCAGACGTGGTCATCGGTCGGGGAGGGTATTATGGCATTGGCAACCTTTGAGGATTTCTTCCTGGAAGGGACCAGGTTTGATCAGGTGGCCACGCTGGACAAGCCGCTGGAGTACAGCGTCTGGATCAAAGGCGAAGACCGAGTGGTGTTCATATTCAACAACACGGCCAAGGATGAAAAAGTGACGCTGAAGAACGACTTTCGCGTCAAATACGCCTCAAATCGGGTTGCTGCAAAAAACCACGCTACGGGCGAGGTTTACGCTGACCCGGAAACGATCGTGTGCACAGCGCCGGCATACGACACAACCATCATTCATTTCAAGGCCCGGTAACATGTTGCGCATGTAGGCCTGCCTGGCTTTTTCAAGGGCTGGTCGGTCCGGAAACGCGGACGTCGAAATTTTCCGGGCAGAACAGGGAGAACAAATGGCCGCGTGAATCATTCTCGCCCAGATAGATCGTGCCGAAGGCGTCCTGGGTCAGGGCGCCGATCCGCCAGGCCGACCAGGGGGTCAGCCGTTCATTGCCAAACGGGCCGCCCTCGCAGGGAATGTAATTGAGCATGCCCAGATCGGTGAAATTGGCGGCGGCGATCTCGTAAGCGAAGAGGTGCGCCAAGCCGTTTTCCCCGCCGCAAACGCCGTAGATCACACCCTTGTGCCAGGTTAGGCCGACCAGCGGGCGCTCCAACGAGGGCTTACCGAAATTCGTGACCCGCTGGCTGGCCGGATCCAGGCGGAACAGATACCCGTCCGTGGTTCCGCCGTATATCTGGCCGGCGTCGTCCTTGCACAGGCATTCCGCCGCGTTCCAATCCTGGCGGACGGCCAAGCCGGGCAGGCGACACTCCAATAATGCGAAATCGCCGGTTTCCGGCCGGTAGCGGAAGAACCGGCCGCCTTCGCCCGTGCCGTAAACTTCGCCTGTGGGGGTGGCGATCAATTCCCGGGAGGCCAGCCGGCCTCTGAACCGGGCCACGATGTTTTCTTCGGAGGCCACTGTGGCGATTATTTGGCTTTGGCCTGTGGCGAGATCGAGTCGGAAGAGCTTCGCGCCCGGTAAGGTCAAGCCCAGTAACGAATGAGTCGGGCGATGGTAAAGCAAGGCGCGCAACTCCTCCCCGGCCACCGGTGCCCCCAGCGGCTGCGCGGGCTGGGCGGTTTTGAAGACGGTTTCGCCCAAAGCCTCTTCGTAATAGACCGAGGTGACGTCGATCGGAAGCGCGTGTATCGTCCCTTCGACCGCGCCGGAAGTGGCGACGGAATTGACACCGACATAGGCCGTCAGATCGGCGTCCAAGGCCAGCAGGTTACGCGCGGCGGTCGGACCGGGGAAGGTGGCGATTAGGCGAATGGTTTTATCCAGGCGGCTGCAGAAGGCGAAGAGATGACAGTTTTCGCCGGCCGTCACACCGTATATCCGGCCATCCGATCCCGTAACCAGCGTAGTGATGGCCGATTCTCCCTCGCTGACCGGTACGGGATAGGCGTTCATGCGCGCGCGCAGGTATTGCTGCGGAAGTGGGGCCACCGAGGTTAATTCACAGGACATGATTTTTTCCTTTGCTCTATGCGTTCGGTAGATCGTTGAAAAGCCGTTCAATTTGCCAGCCGGCAAATGACCAACACAGGTTTGAAATACTCCCGCGGCCAATAGGTGGTGTGCTTTCCGCGGGCGAACTGGGAGTTTTCGATGTTCAGGCGTTCAAAGGTCAGGTCGGGGCGGTCGCGCAACTCCTTGGGCACGAGGGCGAAATAGTAGAGTGTCCGACCGTCGCGGGAGATCGCACCGCCGCTGATATGGCGGAAATCGGTCAGTTTGCCGCAACGGAATTGGCCGACTAATTCGTTTTCGCCGCTTTCCGGGTCCAACCGGTAAAGCCGGCCGGCATGGAGCGGTGGTTCGCCCCAATGCGTATTGCTATAATAGACTTTACGGTCATAGCTGATGGCCAGTTCAAAGGTGGAATAAATTCCGTTCTTGAAGCAAGGATATTCCTTCACGTCCAATGCGCCATTTTCGCGCACCGTCATCAGGTAGGGATTGCCGGCGAAAGCCACGAAACTACGGTTCTTTTCCCATTCGATGGCGCACTGGAGCGCGCCCTTGCGCCAGAGCCAGTCGATCGGGCTGAGGCATAGGGGGATGCGTTGGGGCAGGGATTTGATGCAGGTTTCGCCCCGGCGGTAGCGGCCGATGAAGCCGTCTTTCAAACCGTAAAAGACGGTGCCATCGGAAAGGCATAAAATAAACCGGCCCAGGTGCACGGCCGTGCGGCCGAGATTGCGAGACTGGCCGGAGGCAACTTCGTAGGAATAGAGATAACCACTGGGCCAGGTTACGCCGTAAAGGATGCCGTTCTCCACGTCCATGGTGTAGGTGAGCAGGCCTTCGCCGGGGCGGGGGATGCCCAGGTCCTCGATGCGGCCGCTGGCGGGATCGAGGCGGAACCAATGTCCGCCCGCGTAGTGATGGGGATCGTAGAAATTGCCGTAGAAGGGCAGGGCGATGTCCATGTGCGTGCCGCCGTAGATCCAGCCGTCGCGGCCCTCGAAAAAGCGGCCGTGGATCTTGCCATGCCGGTCGTGGCCGCGCCGATGATCGCCAATGGCCTCGTCCATGTCGGCCACGTCCTCGATTTGGCTGCGGCGCGGGTCATAGCGCAGAATGTGCGCTGAGCCATCGGTGCGGCAGGTACCGAGGTAAAGCCGGTCGTCGCTGGCCACGGCCAGGCTGTTGTACATGAAGTCCACCTCGACCCCCGCCGGCATCTCACATATTTTGACGTCGAGATATTCGCTCTCCGCCCGGGGCCGGTAAGTGTCAAAACCATAAGGCAGCTTGATAGCCATGCCATTCTCCCAAAAACGCATACAATGTAACCTGTCTTGTGCCCGGTGTCAAATGCCCTCGCCAAAGTTATAGCCTTACGCCCGCCATGTTTTCATTTTACCGCCCGCACCATCCGGTCTTTGCCGGCAAGGTCCGGCCGCAATTGGCTTTCACGGAATCCGGCCGCGTGCGCCAGTTCCTGGATGGCCGCCCCCTGGTCTTCGCCGATTTCCAGAAAGAGCGCGCCGCCGGGCTTAAGCGCCTGAAAGGATTGCGCCATGAGCCGACGGATAATGGTCAGGCCGTCGGGGCCGCCATCCAGAGCAGTGCGGGGCTCAAAATCACGCACACTCTGCTCCAGGCGCGCCCAGTCCGCCGTGCGCACATAGGGCGGATTGGATACCACGGCATCCAGGCTGGTAAAGGTCGTTGAACCCGCCGTTACAACATTCCAACATTCTGCAGAATGTTGGAATGTTGTTTTAGGCGTTGCGGCCGACAACAGATCGCAGGTAATGAAACGGATGCGAGCGGAAACGCCGTGCCGTGCCGCGTTTTCCCGTGCCAGTGCCAGGGCCGCTGCGCTGGTGTCGGTGGCTATGTAACGGCCCTCCGGTCGTTCCAACGCCAGCGAAATAACAATACATCCACTGCCGGTGCCAACATCCGCGATGGCGGGCGTGCCCCCCGTAGCCTTTTGGGCGAAGGCGGGTGCTTTGTTTTGCCATAGCGGCGCGTCCTCCAGCATCCAGGCCGTTAGTTGCTCCGTTTCCGGCCGTGGTATCAAAGCCCGGCGGTCACAGATAAAAACGCGGCCCATGAACTCCGCCTCGCCCAGGATGTATTGTAAGGGTTCGCCCTCAGCCAGGCGCGTGGCGCCCGCTTCGATCTGCCGAACCTGGGATTCGGAGAGACTTTGATCTTTCCGTGCCGATAGCTCCAGCCGGGGACAACCTAAAACGTGACTCGTCAGCCACTCGCATTTCAATCGAGCTTCGTCCGGCATGGTTGCCTGAACGCGGGCGGCGATGATGTCAAGTACGGGGCCTAATTTACTAAGTAATTTCAAGGTTGGAGTGGATTCCCGCTTTCGCGGGAATGACAGAATGGATGGACATTGTTTGTCATTCCCGACCTGACTCGCCTCGGCGAAGCCTCCGGCGTAGCCTGGGTCGGGAATCCAGTGCTTTTGTTGCCGCCTTTGGCCGCCTAATTTACTTTACGCCTTGTCTTTCACATTTCCAGCAACTGGTCTAATGAAAGGGTGGTTTGGGCGGCGTGGTTGTGTTCGTAAAGCGCCAGCAATAGGGCGGCCAGTTCGCCTTCCATGACCTTTTCCAGGTTGTGCGAGGTGAAATGAATGCGGTGATCGGTCAGCCGGTTTTGCGGGAAATTGTAGGTGCGAATGCGCTCGCTGCGGTCCCCGCTGCCGATCTGTGAGCGACGGGATTCGCCTGCCTGGTCTTCCACTTCCCGCCGCTTCAGCTCCAGCAGGTGCGAGCGCAGGACGCGCATGACCTTCGCCCGGTTCTTGTGCTGGGAGCGCTCCTCCTGGCTGGCCACCACCAGGCCGGTGGGCAAGTGGGTGATGCGCACGGCGGAATCGGTTTTGTTGACGTGCTGGCCGCCGGCGCCGGAGGCGCGATACACGTCAACGCGCAAGTCTTCCGGCTTGATCTCAAGCTCGTCCACGTCCTCGGCCTCGGGTAGAACGGCCACCGTGGCGGTGGATGTGTGAATGCGTCCGGACCCTTCCGTGACGGGGACACGCTGGACGCGGTGGGTGCCGCCCTCGAACTGCATGGCGCGGAATACGTTCTCGCCCTGGATTGAAAATACGATTTCCTTGTACCCGCCGGCCTCGGAGGGACTGGCGTCGATGAGTTCGGTCTTCCAGCCATTATTTTCCGCATAGCGCATATACATGCGCGCCAGGTCCCCGGCAAAAAGCGCCGCTTCGTCGCCGCCCGTGCCGGCGCGGATTTCCATGATCGCGTTGCGCTCGTCATTGGGATTGGGCGGCTGGAGTTCGATCAGCAGAATCCGTTCGGCTTCCGGCCGGGCTGTTTCAGCCTTGGCGAGTTCCTCTTTCGCCAAGGCCTTGAGTTCGGGGTCGGTGCTGTCCAAGGCGATCAATTCCTGGTGTTCACGGATATCCTTCTGCAGGCGCGCCAAGGTGTTAGCCTGCGCCAGGATTTTTTTGAGACGCGCATGGGATTTCAGCAGATCGCGTAATTTCCGCGGGTTCTCGGCGGCGGCCGAGGCCAATTGCGCCTCGCGCTCGGCAACCCGGGCGGTCAGCGCTTCGAGAAATACGGGGGCGATGTCCATTGATGATTGCGGATTGCGGAATAAAAAACTCGGCATGGTTCAACGGTTGAGAGGTTCACGGTTGGGTTTTGCCCGAAATCCGACAACCCTGTAACCGTGAACCGTTGAACCGTGAACCATGCCCTATTTCTTACCATAGCGCTTTTTGAACTGCTCCACACGCCCGGCCGCATCTACATATTTTGCTGTGCCTGTATAGAAGGGATGGCAGGCGGAACAAGTGTTGATCTGCATATCCTTCACGGTCGAACGGGTATGAACCACGTTCCCGCAAATGCATGTAATCGTGGTGTCTTGATATTTTGGATGGATTTTTTCTTTCATTCCCTCATCCTCTCCGGTCCTTGCGTCAAGCGCAAGGGTAACCATTGCTAAAAACGGTGTACCTAACCACAGCGTTGCCCTGAATGCAAGCACTTTTTACAAAAAAACTTAAACCCATTACTGCCGCGTCTGAAATGGGCCCAGAATGGGCATTGCCAAACCGGATCATTTCTGGTAGTTAAATCTACCAGCAATGAGTTAAGGCGGGCTAACGCCCGCAACCGAAAAGGTAGGGCCGCACAGCCTGTGCGGCCGCGACGGGACAGGCTGTCCCGCCCTACCCGGAAACATACACGCAAAAACGTGTATCCTCACGGAAAAGACGCTAAGGGAGGCGGATTATGGCAGGCGGCAAGCTTGGACGAGGATTAACCATTGCGTTATGCGCCACACTGCTGTTCGCCGGCTGTCGGGAGAACCCGACCCAGAAAGCCTACCGGCAAGGCATGCAGGCGCTCAAGCGGGGGCATTACAACCAGAGTATCCGCCTGTTGCAGAAGAGCGCCAAGCTCGGCGGTACGAATGTGCCCGTGGCCGCCATTTATAATGGTCTGGGTCTTGCTTATTACCGCATCGGCCAGCCGGAAAATGCCTTGGGGGCTTTTGAGTTGAGCGCCCGGCTGGATCCTAAATTCGTGGAACCGGTCTATAACGCCGGCGTTATTATGGCTGAATCCGGGCGTGAAGCTCAAGCGGTGGCCTGCTTTGAGAAGGCGGCGCAGTTGGATCCCTCCGGTACGCGCTCGCTCGAATATCTTAGCCGGATTTTCTACCGGAATCAGCGATGGGATAATGCCCGCAAAGCCCTGAACGAGGCGCGTCAGCGTGCGCCCCGCGAACCCCGTATCCTGACCGCCATGGCGCTCCTGGAACTTCAGGTCACCAACATGGTACCGGCCATTTCCTGCCTGCAGGAAGCGCTGGAGCATGATGCCGGTTACGCCCCGGCGCTTTATAATCTGGCCGTTGTGAATCACCTCTGGCTGAAAAACGACAGTCAGGCGACGCCGTTGTTCAAGGATTACCTGCGTCTGGTCCCGAAAGGGGAAGGTGCCGAAAAAGCCTCCCAGGTACTCAGGGACATTAACAAGCTGTCGTCAGCCGCCGCCGAGGAAAATCCCATCGTTGTGCCGCCGGTCACAAATGCACCCGTCTCCCCCGTTTTGCCTGTGCCCGTGACCACCGACAAAGCCGAGAAGCAAAAACTGGCGTCTGCCCCAGACCTGGCCAAGGCCCCGACGGCTCCCGCCGCCCCATCCTGTGATGAATTATTACGGACTGCGCGGATATTGGAACAGCAGGGCCGCCGTGAAGCCGCCATCAACAACTATCTGCTTTCGGCGCGCGAAGCCGAACGTGTGGGTAAGCCTTCGGTTCGGGATCAGGCCGCGCGGGAAGCCAACAGGCTTTGTGCGCAGAATGCCCGTGCCCATTACGAAGTGGGTCTTTATTGGGGTGAGCGCGGCCAGCCGGACGAAGCCCTGGCCCATTTGAAGCAGGCCGCGGAGTTAAGCAACACATGGTACGAGGCGCATTTCGCGGTGGCCCGGGTGGCTGTGGATAAAAACGAGTTTGATACGGCCTTGATTTCGTTGAAAAAGGCGGACCAGAGCCGCCCCGACCGGCCCGAAGCATTGTGGATGCTGGCCCAGCTGTATGACCGTAATCTCGGTTTGACCAACCAGGCAATCCAAACTTATGAACTATTTGAACAACGCTTTGGCGGCGATGGACGCTCAAAGGAAGGGCGTGCGCGGATGAAAGCGCTGAAGGGCGGCATAGAGCCGAACTTGCGCCCATCCGCGCCTGCTAAAACCGACACGCAGACCCGCTGGCGGTGGCTGTTCAAGTCGCGGCCGCAAAAAAATCCGGAAAACTGAGACCGGAACGTATAACCTGAAATCCGCGCGTAATCCGTCAGCCGACGGACGCGGATCAGGAATGGCTTTACCCTAATAAAAAAATAGTAGTTGCCGCCATGGCAAAAATCCTCCTCGTTGACGATGAAGTCCATTTGCTGAAAGCAATGGATATGTTTCTGCGTAGCCGGAAGCACGACGTGATGCCGGTTTCGGATGGCCGCGCGGCGGAACACCTGATCCGGTCAACCCCCTATGACCTGATTATTTCCGACATCCGCATGATGCCCGTGGACGGACTTCACCTGTTGCGCATTGCCCGGGAATCCTGTCCGGAAACCCCCGTGATTCTAGTCACGGCTTATGCGACGCTGGATGTCGCGCTGGACGCCATCAAAGCCGGTGCGTTCGACTTTGTCACCAAGCCCTTCAAAACCGATAATTTCATGGCCACTGTCCGGCGTGCCCTGGATTACCCTCGCATCGTGGATGGCGCCATTCAATTGGATCCGCCCGAACCTGCTCCCCAACGGTTCAATCCGCTGATTATCAAGAGCGCGGAAATGCAGGCGCTCTGCCAGCACCTGGAACAACTCGCGCCAACAGATGAAGCGGTCCTGATCCTGGGCGAACGGGGTGCGGGTAAACGCCAGGTGGCCCAAATTCTGCATGGGCTCAGCCAGCGCAAGGATCGCCCGTTTGTTTCCGTGGACTGCTCGGCCGGGACGGTCGCCAACCTGAACGCGCAATTATGGGGGGCGGATTCGCCGACGGCGGATTCGCCGACGGCGGATTTGCCGATGGCAGATTTGCCGGCGGCGGATTTGCCGATGGAAAAAGCCGGTGCCCTGGAGGCCGCCAAAGGCGGCACAGTAGTTCTGGAATACATCGAAGAATTACCGGCGGCTCTGCAGCCGTCAATTATCGGCCTGATCAAGATGCGCGCATTCATGCGGCCGGGCGACACACAGGTTCACCAAGTGGATGTCCGCATCATGGCCACCAGCCGAGCGCTCCCGGTGATTCAACCCGGTGACGACCCGCAACACGTTGAATGGATCCAAACGCTCTCGGCCATTTCGCTTCCTGTCCCCCCGCTAAGGGAACGGCGGGCCGACTTGTTGCCGCTGATCAGCCGCTGGGTTTATCAACGGGCGACGCCCGCCAAGTCCGATCCTTGGAAAATGACGGCCCAAGCGTTTGATGTGCTGGACCAGTATCCCTGGCCGGGCAACGTCGAAGAATTGGAACGGACTTTGTCCCAGGCCATGACGAAGTCTCGGGAACAACGGATAGACATTTCGGAACTGCCCTCCTCGTTGGTTGAGGCGGTCAAGCAGATGAAATCCCTTTCCCAACAGCATCTTCAACGGAATGAACTGCGGGGCAAATCTTTCCGGGACTATATCCGGCTCAAGCAGGATAATTATCGCCCTTTATCCGGGCCAAAGGCGGAGAGAACATCGTGAACCAGCTTGATCAAGTTGGCCCATTGAAAGGGCTTGATGACATAACCCGCGGCGCCCATATGCCGGGCCTTCTGGCGATCTTCCACGGTTGAGCTTGCCGTAAGAAAGACAATGGGAATGCGCTCCATCGCCGGATCCTGCCGCAACTGCTGGAACACCTCAAACCCATTGCATCCCGGCAGGCAGATATCGAGAAGAATCAGGTCCGGTTTTTCTTCCCGGGCCCGTTCCAGGGCACTGATACCGTCTGTCACGCATGCGGTCTGAAAACCTTCCGCCTTGAGCCTCATGACGAGGGCCTGGACCAGTTCCGATTCATCTTCGATAATGAATATTTTTGCGCTCATGGGTGCTTGGCCTGCATTATTCATGGAAACCACATTTTCATTCATAAGCATTTCAAAGCCAATGGCTTTGAAATTTCGACGTGCCCCGATGCTCTTCGCGATCGGAGCTTGCTCAAGGCTAACCCTGAGCACGAGCCCTGAGTAAAGTCGAAGGGCTCACGTCGAAGCCCTTCGGGTGACCTATGCATGAAAAATTGAAATCTTCATGATTAGGTCGGGTTGGCAACCTTTGCCGCCGCGCCCAACGGCTGGGAATCCAGGTTCAACAGGCGCTTAACTTTCATAACGAATTCATCGAAATCAAACGGCTTGCAAAGAGAATCGTCGCATCCCAATTGCATGATTTCATCAATATCACCGCGATAGCCGGAAACAACCAGGAATTTGGTGGTGCGGTGCGGAAGACGTTTGGTCATCGAATCAAAGACGCGTTTTCCGTCAATATCGGGCAAATGGAGATCCAATACCACCAAGTCGGGGTTCCATTCGCCGAAATGGATGCAGGCATCGTAACCGCTTGTAGTGGACTTGAGATCCAGTCCCGCGCCGCATTCGTGGAGCACCCGTACCATGAGATTTAGGATCGAAGCGTCGTCGTCCACGATTAGAACGCGCAAAGGGGTTGTTTCCACGGGACCGATCGGAAGCGGTTTCAGGAGCGCCAGAGCTTGCGTCAGCCATTCACGGGGCGTGCGCGCGCGCGTGGGCTCCAGGTAGGCCATGCGAATACCGTCCATGATCGCCTGCCGCTGTTTTCCCAAGGTTAACTGGAGGCGGGCGGCAACACCGTCCCGCGTCTGCTCGGTGCCGTCGAGCAGAACAATCAATGCCTGGCTGGCTTCGAAAAGGAACGTTTGTTCGGCGGTGCAATCCAGTGCTTCCATTGCCAAAGTTCGGAGGCGCTCGGCGGCCTCTTTGCTCGCCGGGGTGCCGCCGGGCGCGGATGGCGCGGCGACTTGGAGGACCAGCATAGCCAACTGCCGGTCACGGGCTTCCATGAATCGCATGCGATCGGTGATAAACGCGTCCAAATTCTTTTCCTCGGTATGGATGGGCAGAGTGAAGAAAAACCGACTGCCCTTTTCCGGAATGCTCTCGACCTGGATGATGCCTTCGTGAATGTCGATAATGTGTTTGCTGATCGCCAGGCCCAGCCCGGTACCTTTGCTCCCGGTGTTGTCTTCCGTACGGGCGAGCTGGATGAAGGCCTCGAAAATCCGGCTTTGATCTTCCGGGCGGATACCCGGCCCGGTGTCCTCGATGTCTATTCGAATGACCTCGTTCTCCTGGACGGCGCGCAGGGTAATAACGCCTTCTTCCGGCGTGAATTTGTTGGCGTTGCCCACCAAGTTGGTCAGCACCTGGGCAATCTTATCCCGATCGCAGAGCGCATCCGGAAGCGTCTCGGGCATCTCCAGGTTAAATTGTTGATGGTGCAGAAGACATTGCGGGATGAAATCATGATGACATTGTTTCAGCAGATCGGTGAAATTCACGCGCCCGCGACGGAACTCTTCCCGTCCGGACTCAATCCGTCCCAGGTCGAGGACATCATCAATCAGCCCGGCCAGTCGTTCGCAATTCCGGAGGACGGTCTCCAGGCATTCCTTCTGCTGATCGGATACCGTTCCAGCGACGCCGTCATTAACCAGCGCGACGAACGTATTGATGATCGTCAACGGAGTGCGTAATTCGTGTGACACGTTAGACACGAAGCGGGATTTGGATAAATCCATTTCCTTCAGCCGGGTGACCGTCTGTTTCAGCGCCTCTTCCGCCTTTTTCCGTTTCGTGATATTGCGAACAAAAAAGCAGAGATGCCCTTCCGGGGTCAGGACCAGCCGGTTGGTGGCGATTTCGGCCGGGAACGTCGTGTGGTCTTTCCGGATGCACGAAGCTTCGATCAGCGTGTAGCGGTGCTGTTCAATGTTCCGGCGGAGCGCTTCCAGCAGGACCTCGTTGGCGCCGGCGATGATGTTGATGATGTTGAGCCGGCTGAGCTCGTCCTTGGTATAGAGCAAAAAATCCATGGCGCGTTCATTGACGTCCATGATCCGGCCGGTGGCATCGGTGATTAGTACGCCGTCGTAAAGGCTCTGAAGCAGTTCCTGGTAGGGCGCCGCGTCCGCGGATTCGTTCAAGCGCTCCGCTCCCTTTTTCTTCACAATAACCCGCGGGACTTTTGGCGCTGCCACAGTTCCGGATTCCTCGAACGGAATCGCGATCCGGACGGTTCTGGCAAAAGACTCATCTCCAGACATAATAGCTGGCTCCCTGCCCGCAATGCTGCGCATAGCGCTGCAGGCGGGCTGCGTTAAACTGGTCTTCTGGCAATGTATTCGAATGTGATTATAGGCATGGCGGGCGGATTGTCAATCTCTTCCTGGCGGTTCTCTGTTTCCAGGTGAGGAATAAGCATGGGCGAGGAATAAAATCAAAAAAAAAGATCGACAATACGGTTCATTTGCTCATAATGTTTTTGGTTTTTATAAAAGCGATAGAATACACAGAATGACTGTTTCCATGATCGTCAACCAATCCATGCCGAGCGGTTTTCCCAAACTCCATAGTCGTCTGTCAGCCGATCTTGATCGGCCTTGGCTTCCCGATTGTCAAGCCGTTTTCCATTGGCCATCCAATTTCAGTCAACCCTGCCCGGTTAACAAGGTGCTGATATGAAATTTATACGACCGACATGGTGGGGCGGCCGCTTCTCCGGAATCCTTCAAGGCAAGGGCGGCGCCGTGAGGCAACCCCTCCTGTATGGCATTCCACTGCTCCTCGCATCCGCTCTGGTCTTGTTTAGCGCGACCGATTTTGACCGCGCATCGGAATCGGATACTGATTCCGACGGCATGCCGGATGCCTATGAACTGTTTTTCGGCCTGAATTCCACCAATCCTGCCGACGCCTATTTGGATTACGACGGTGATCGGTTTAGCAACCTGCGGGAATCCGCCCAATTGACCGATCCATTTGCGCCTGACACGGATCGCGACCAATTCAACGATGATGTGGATGCAAGTCCCATCAGCCGGGCCTATATTCAATGGGGCGCGCCGCAGTTCACGACGGGGGATCGATATGATTATGCGCATCCTGACTGGTTCCTCGGAGCTTACAAAAATGGCGGCGAATGGATGGCAATGGAGTATGGGAGTAACGGAGTATGGGGGTGTGGGAGTAATGGAGTATCGGCGTGGTATGTAGAATCCGAGGAACCACCGGGACTCGGGAGCCTATCCATTGACCTTGACCGGACGATATTGACCAACAATCTGCGATATGCCGTTCATTATTTGAATACCAGCAATTCTTCGCTCTACGTTGATTTGCTGGATACCAATGGCGCGGTCGTGGTGGAAGACCTGTGCGGCAATCTGATGACCGAAAGCAATGGCGCCTGTGCGAGCTCGGCCAGGGAGGCCGTCGTCATTCTTGACATCCCGACCGCCAAATTACCCGATGCGGCCGTTATTCATTTAAGACGCGGCAAATCAGGGGACATAATCGTTTATGAAGGATTGGTCTACATTGACGAAGATGGAGATGGTCTTGATAATGAGCAGGAAAGACAGCTTGGTACGTCGGATTATTGTGTGGATACGGATGGCGACGGTATAAGCGACTATGAAGCCTGTTTTCATACAACGAACACGAACAATCCTGTGCCGCCCGACCCGGATATAGACGATGACGAGGATAAAGACAAGGATCAGAAAGGTGTTATCTACGTGGATCAAGCCCGGGGCAACGACACCTTTACGGGCCGAGCGCCGCTCCCGAACTCGAAGAAGGGCGGGACCGCCAAGAAGGGGCCGAAAAAGACGGTCCACAAAGGCATGGCCGCCGTTGATGAAGATGGCGCGCACACGATGATCATCAAATCCGGGACCTATAATGAAAATCTCGATATACGCGGGAAGAAGGTCAAGGTGGTTATTGAGGGAAACGTGAAATTATAAGAGAAGAGATAGCCCGCGAAACACGCGAAATAACGCTAAAAGCCTGTTAAATAATAAGATGGACTAGTGGTGGAGGTCCGCCCAAAAGCGGAAACCGCAACAACCGAATATTTTCCGCCAGAGGCGGATCTGCCCATGGCATGAAACCGCAAAGAACGCAGAGAACGCAAAATCGAAATGTTGTGTTGACACATGCCTGTGTTCCATGTTCTCTGCGATCTTTGTGCTCTTCCATGAGAAGGCTTGTCAAGAAGCGACTGACGTGGCAGGCGCTGGGCTCCGATCCTGAGGCATGTTATGCTTCCATTCGCACTCTATAATGGGTCATTAATTCAGACCCGGTGC
>VSJD01000253.1 GCA_008636095.1 Kiritimatiellota bacterium
GGTGAAGGGCTGCGGGTATGATTCCATTGACTGTGACTACGAGGTGCCGGTGGTATTGCCGCCCACCTTCTGTTTCTGCTCCCGTTGCCTGGAGGATTTTCGGAAACGCGAGAAAATTCCCGCCGATGTGAAACTGACGTCGACGCTTGTGGTTGAGAAGTATCGCGACGCCTGGGTCGCGTTCCGCTGCCGGCAGAACGCCGAGATGATCGGGCTTCTGGCGCGGTTCATCCGCGAAACGGAACCGAAGATTGGCGTGAGTACCTACAGCGGATTCCAGACAAAGTACACCCGCGAACACTACGGCATCGACTGGGCCTTGCTGCGAGATAAAATTGACGAGGGGATCGCCGGCTATGGCGGTGGCCGCAAGGATGTGGCCGCCACGGCCCAGGCACTGGCGCCCACGCCATTCATCGGTGGCGAGATGTACTATCTCAACAATCGCACGAGTGAGGCCGGTCCCATTCGCCGCGAAGGCTGGAAGATGCGGCTTGTGCGCACGTACATCAACGGCGGCTGTAACGGCGTCCTGATCTGGTGGCTACCGCCGATGGATGGTTCGGCCTACTACCAGACCTCGCAGGCGGCGGCAATTATCGCCGACTTGGAGAATTTCTTCCGCAAGGGTAAGCGCGTGGATGAGAAGATTTCCTTCGCTGCCGAGGTTCGGGCCGATGACTATGCCGCATTCGAGAAGGATGGCCAGATCCTGCTTGTGCTCTTCAACCCCAATTCTGCCGCACGCAGTGTCGATGGCGTCACGGTGAAAGGCTGGAGCACCACCACGGCAAAGAGATACGATGACCGGGCAGGTCGGCTGGACAAAGCGGACACGGACCTGCGCAAGGTGAGTGTGGAAACACGGGACTTGGCCGTACTGCTCCTGCGGCAGAAGTAGCAGGTCAGGATGTGCGCTTGTTTTGTCTCGTAATTAAGGCAACGAACGAGTTTCAAATGCTCGAGGCTGAGGCTGATGTCTTGGCGACGAGCAATCCCGGACTCATTTGCAGTGAGGCCTTTGTCTGATAATTATGGCGGCGACAGTTTTCCGGCAAAATGACAGCGGCTCATATGGCCCAGGCCGACCTCGCGCTCGTCCGGCAGTTGCGCGCGGCATAGTTCTTGGGCATGGGGACAACGGGGGTGGAAGGGACAGCCGGCAACCAAAGAGGTGACCGTCGGCACTTCGCCTTTTAAGATTTCCCGGCGCGCACCCGCGGCACGCGCGCGCAATCCTTTTTCCACATCCGGCACGGCGCTTAGCAGGGCCTGCGTGTAAGGATGCGCGGGGCACGCAAACAGCGCGTCCACACCCGCCGCTTCGACAATCGCTCCGGCATACATGACCAGCACCCGGTCGCACATATAGCGCACAACGGCCAGGTCATGGGCAATGAACAGGTACGCCAGGCCCCGCGCCTGCTGGAGGTCCTTTATCAAGTTCAGGATTTGCGCCTGCACGGAAACATCCAGCGCCGAAACCGGCTCGTCGGCAACGACAAAGACAGGATTCAACGCCAGCGCGCGCGCGATGCCAATGCGCTGGCGCTGGCCCCCGCTGAACTCGTGGGGATAGCGTCCGGCATAATCGGGATCGAGCCCGACGGTCTGCAACAGGTCCCGCACACGCCGCTTGCGTTCCGCGCGGTTGCCCAGCCGGTGCACGGCCAGGCATTCCTCAATGGCCGCGCCGACCGACAAGCGCGGATTGAGCGAGCCATACGGATCCTGGAAAATCATTTGCGACCGGCGCCGGTAGTGAAAAAGGTCCCGGTGCGCGAGCGTCAGCACATCTTTATCTTCAAACCGAATGGCCCCGGCCTGCACCCTCACCAGTCGCAGGATGGCGTTGCCCAGCGTGCTCTTGCCGCACCCGCTCTCGCCCACGAGGCCGACGCTTTCGCCGCGTTCGACGGCCAGTGAGACGCCATTGACCGCGCGCACCTCATGACCGTGCCCGGCACTGAACCGAACATGCAAATTGGTTATTTCCAAAAGTGACATCGCACTCGATGTTCCTCTGTTATAATTGTTTCAATCGGATCCTCCTGACGGCATAACGGCTGGGCCTTCGGACAGCGCGGGTGGAAGGGACACCCCGAAGGCAGGCGTGCCGGATTGGGCACGGTGCCGGGAATCCCAGCCATGCGGGTTTTACCGCCGCTTAAGCGCGGCACGGCGGCCATAAGTCCACGCGTGTAAGGATGCGCGCTCTGGCCCAGAATTTCCTCGACCATCCCCCGCTCCACAATGCGTCCGGCATACATGACGTTGACCCGCCGTGCCACACCAGCGACCAATCCCAGGTTATGGGTAATCAGCAACATGGCCATGCCCAGTTCCCCTTGCAAGCAGACCAACAGGTCGAGAATTTGCGCCTGGATCGTGACGTCCAGAGCGGTGGTAGGCTCATCGGCCACCAACAGACTGGGATGACAGGCCAGGGCCATGGCAATCATAACACGCTGTTGCATACCGCCGCTAAGCTCGTGGGGATACGCGCTGAGGCGACGCTCGGGATCAGGCAAGCCGACGCGGTTCAACAGGCTGACAACCTCCTCCCGAACGGCAATGCCCGCTCGGTGCAGATTGAGCGCCTCGGCAATTTGCCAGCCGACACGGAACACGGGGTTGAGAGACGTAGCCGGTTCCTGGAAGATATAGGCGATTTCCGCGCCGCGCATCTGACGCAACTGCGCCTGATCCATGGCCAGTACATCGCGCCCGGCAAACCGGATAGCGCCGCCGGCCACGTAACCGGGCGCGGCTACCAGCCGGGTCAAGGCCAGCGCTGTGACACTTTTGCCACAGCCGCTCTCGCCCACCAACGCAACGGTTTCGCCCGGCGCCACGCTGAACGATACGCCGCTCACCGCCCGGACCGGCTCCGTCCGCGTCCGGAAGAAGACGCTGAGTTGGTCCACGGTCAATAATGGATCGGATATATTCATGAAGACCATATTGCCACAAAGATGCACAACAAAATACAAAGCCTATTTTGTATCTTGATGTGCCTTTTTACGGCCACGATTCAACCGGTCAATAATATCGGCAACTTCACTCAGCGTGCAGACCACAAAATCCGCGGGCGGATCAGGGCGCCGCGTTGTGAGGTGACTTTCCAGAAAAATCGTGGGAGCACCGGCACGCTGGCCGGCCTCGATGTCATACCGATAATCACCCACCATCAGCAGGGTCGCGGCCGGTACGCGTAAGCGGCGTGCGGCCAACAGGACCCCTTCGGGATCGGGTTTGGAACGTTGAACATGGTCACGGGTAATGATGACGTTAAAATCCGCCAGGCGCACATGGGCAAAGTTCTTAAGCGCCATTTCCACCGAGGCGTGCCGGTTGCGCGTGAGAATGCCGCGCCGGATACGGCGCCGTTTAAGGAACCGGACAAGTTCCTCGGCGCCTTTATTCGGCCGGGAGCGCCAGGCAGCTTGCTTCTCGAACTGCTTCAGGACCTGCCACGCCCGCCGCTGGTCCGCCGCAGACGGCAGGCCCTCAATGAATTCCAGGATGGGCCTATCGCCCGGACACCGGATCGCCTTTTTGATCCCGGCAAAGTCAATGCTACCCGGCAATGTCAGCGTGCCGTCAAAATCAAATAAAACTGCGCGAATGGTATTCATTGAAAATTTACAGAAATTTCATATCATCAAGCCCCATGACCAATAACCCCACAGCACCCAGCGCCTGCGTCCGGTGCGGCGCCTGTTGCCGTCAGCCGGGCGATGTACGCCTGCAAGACGATGAAACCGAAGCCATCGCCCATTTCCTGCGCCTGACGATCCTCGACTTCACAGCAGCCTATACCCGTCTGCGCGCCAACCGCTCCGGGCTCGTCCTGGCCGAAGTGGCCGATGGCGCCTGCATCTTCCTGCAGGACAACATGTGCCGCATCCAGAATGTTAAACCCCGGCAATGCCGCGATTATCCCGGAACCTGGCATATCCCCGGGGAAGAGCTGTTCTGCCGCGCCCGGCGCGCTCCCGTTGATCTCTGACTTCTGACCTCTTTCCGCTTGTCCGGCGTCTGGTATCTGGTGTCCGGCATCCGTCTTCCATCAGCGTTCACTGGTTCTTAATCGCGGGTCAAGGGCATCCCGTAACGCGTCGCCCAGCAGATTAAACGCCAGCACAATGAAAAAAATCGCCGCAGTCACAAAGGTCATTTCCCACCACACGCCCTGCCACAGGCGCAGGCGCGCGTTGCTGATCATGATCCCCCAGGAGGGCTCGCCCTGCACGCCGATCCCCAGGAAGCTCATGAATACTTCCGTAGAAATGGCCGCGGGGAACCGCAGGGAAAAGGTAATGATGACGATGTGAAACACATTGGGCAGGATATGCCGGAACATGATCCTTAAGGGCCCCAGTCCAAGCACATGGGCCGCTTGCACGTAAGTACGCGTCTTGTGTTTCATCACCTCGCCCCGGATCAACCGGCACAAGTTGACCCAGGTCGTCAGACCAATGCCCAGGTACACGCCCAGCAGGCCCTTGCCGACCACCATGGCAATGGCCAGGATAAAGAGCAACCCCGGGATGGACGAGAAGGTGGAATATAGCCAGACGATGAAGTCATCCGTTTTGCCCCCAAAATAGCCGGCCAGGCATCCCAAGATAACGCCGATGGGAATGGCAATGCAGGCGGTAATAATCCCGACCTGGAAGGCGATCCGCGCACCCTGGACCGTACGTTGAAACACGTCACGCCCCAGGTTATCCGTACCGAGCGGATGATGGGCCAGCGCGCGCAAGCCGGCGCGGAAACGCGTGGCAACACTTTTCGCCGCCGGTTGGTCGCGCTGCTCAACAGCCGGGGAACCGACCACGCCAGGATCGGCGCGCGGAATCATCGCAAACGGATGCCGGAATACGCTTGGCGCGAGATATTCCTCCCGTAAATTGGTCTGCTGGTAGGGCGGCGCCATGTCCTTCCAATGGAAATACCAGAACACACCCTCGCCATAGAGCGCCATCGCCAGGTAGACGACAATGATCCAGAAGGATGCCACGGCAATCCGGTCACGGCGCAATTGCCGCCACGCGTCCCCCCAGAGCGAGCTCGATTTATTGATTGAGTGATTCATCCCAGCCTTACCCGCGGGTCAAAGAGCGCGTAACAGAGATCGGTCATCAGGTTCGCGACGACATACAGGATTGAGCCGATCAATACGATGGCACGGATGACATCCACGTCGGAATAATTAACGGCGTTAATACCCATATTACCCAGGCCGGGAATGCCGAAGAAGCTTTCCAGCAGGAGGCTTCCGGTATAAAGGAAGGGAATTGCAATTACCACGTTGGTCGAAATCGGGATCATGCCGTTTTTTAAAACGTGTTTGAACAGGACCCCCGGCCGGCTCACACCCTTGGCAAAGGCCGTGCGCACGTAATCCCGGTACATTTCGTCGAGCATAATTGTGCGGTAAAACCGGACATTTTCACCCAGGCCGCTAACCACGCCGATCAACACCGGCAAGAGCAGAAAAGTCCACGATTCGAACCCCCACAAGGGGAACCACCCCCAGCGGTAGCCCAGCACATATTGCCCGAAGATAATCCAGACGAGGTAATTCACACTCATCAGCACCACCGCAATCACCACGATTAAACGGTCCACAAAAGTGTTCCGTAAGAACGCGCACAGAAGTGCGATGCTGATCGCCACAACCAGCTCAACCAGGAAAATCGGCACGGTCAGGCAGAGCGAGGGACCGATGCCGTCTTTCAGCATCTGTGATACACGCTGATTGGTAAAATTGGATTTCCCAAAGTCAAACCGCGCAATCTGCGAAAGGTAAAACACGAATTGGGTATCGAACCAATTCGCGTTTTGCCTCCGTAGCTTGAGCGTGCAGATTTCCAGTGCCCCGCCCTCGGTATGCACCGTCATTTTAAAGGTCGCCGGATCTGCCCCGGCGGTGAATGGAATTTTGACCGTTTGCCAAGCACTGTTCGTAGTCAGAAATCGGATTTGACGCTCAAAGCCGACGACGGCCGCCAGCGACGGCTTTGCCCCCGTAACATCATCGGGCTGTGAGGTCGGGACCGTTCTTTCGAACGGTCGCCACAACAAATTGGTGTAGCCGCGGTTCGTCAGAACCGCTTGACAGTTATCCACGGTCGTGAATGATGCCGCCCCCGAGCGCAGGCGATATTCCAAAACCCATTGATAAGTTGCTTGCGGCTTCAGTTTGAAGGCTAACGGCAGGGCATAGTCTTTGCCGGGCGCCAGCGTGATATGGCCGGGTTCCCGACGCTGAGGCGCCGTGTAGGTGACGCCCTCAACCTGTCGCCAGGACCCGGCGTTGCGTGCAAACGTCGCGTCCTCGTAAGCCCGCGTGGCGCTCCAACGGCCCAGCAGGAGCGGCTTGTTGAAACCGCGCTGTTCGTCAAATTCCTCCAGCGCTTTGGGTGAGATATTCTTGCCGAGCGTCATGGCGGCTGGACTACCGCCGACGATGTTAAACAGGATAAAGGTGATCACGATGACCCCGAAGACGGTCGGGATCATCTGGAAGATACGGCGTGTAATATAGCGAAACATGGCGACTGCTCGGTGTTCGGTGTTGGATGTTCGATGTTTGCTTCCGCTTTACGCTAAACGCTCCACGCTGAATGCTCTACGTGCCCCCAAAAAACGGCACTACCGCCATTGCTTCCGGCATTAGATAATACGTCGGTCGCTTTATTCCCGCCCGCGCCAGTTCGTCGAGCGTCAGGCGGACGGCCGTCCCCAGGTCCGGCGCCGTCGCGATCCGCAAATCAGCCACATCCCGCGCATTTAACTGTGTGACCAGTATCGCGCGCGCGCCGCGTAACCGCGTGGAGAGCGCCGTTTGGCCGTTGACTTCGGAACTTTGCCGCAAGCCCCGGTAAATTTCGGTCAGCGTAGACCGCGTGACCCAGTAGCGGAAACGCTCGTTACCGAGTCCTTCCGGACACGGCGCGAGCAGAATGATGCGCCCGGCTTCCTGAACCGCCCGCGCGGCGTTGAACAAGGCCTTATGGGCCTGAATCCAGTTATCGGCGCCGCCGGCATCGGCCACGACAAAATCCGCTTTCTTGCGGATATCCACGCGATCAATCTGTTCCACCAACCGGCAAGCAGCACGATGGGCCAGATCCAGGTCACCCGCAAAGACCCCGGCCAGTTGCCCATCCGGCGTAAGCACCGTGTTGACGATGAAATCCGGAAGATGCAGGCGCGCACCTTCCAGCATCTCTGCCGCCACGGGATTGTCGTCCAATCGGCCGATTTCAACCCCAGGTCGGATACGATCCTGCTCCGGATCGAGTGTCAGGCTGTGGTTATAGGCAATCGTGGCGCGCGAGGCCAGACCGGGAATGAGCGACTTGCGTCCACCGCCAAACCCGGCATGGTAATGATAGGTCGCCGCACCAAGCAGAACAAGGCGTGAAGCTTCCACCGCCCGTCGGTTAAGACACACCTCATGTCCGTGGCGTGTCCGGCCAATGGGAATTAACCCGGATTCGTCATCCGGGTTATGCAGAAAAATCCGGCCGGTAAAGACCGCAGCCATGTCGGCACCGAGGATTTTGCCGAGTTCCTCCGCCGTCGGAGGGCGATGAATACCAGTCGCCACCAGAACAAAAAAATCGCTCACCTTACAGCCCCTACCCGTCAGTCGTCGCAGGAGCACTGGCAGGATACGGTCTACCGCCGTCTTACGCGTCTGGTCAGAGACCACCAGGCAGACGGATTCGCCGGGCTGAATGCAATCCTCCACGGCAGAATCGGCGCCGGCCCGCCCGCAACGCTGTCGCGTAGCGACTGCGGGCGCGGCTGGCCAGATTGGATGATGCAACGCCGCGTCAATGGCCGCATCGGAAAACGGCGCCGCACGGAACGAAGAAACCAGGGACCCCAGGCATTCGGCCTGGCCGGCGGGAATGGAAATAGAAATGGCCATATTCAGTGCGGGCAGTATAGTGACGGCTTAGATGGGCGTCAATGCCCGCGTGCCAGTTGCACGCCAAGAGAATCATTTTATTTTTTTCGGCATTATGGCATACTCATGCCGTTGGAAAGCGCGAACAACCAAACCAAGGAGCGGACACCATGGATTCCAAGGCGTTCATCAACGAGCAGATCGCGGAGATCAAAAAGACAGTCGGCAAAGGCATCGCCATTAACGCGCTGAGCGGCGGCGTGGATAGTTCGGTGGTGACGCTCCTGGGCCATCGGGCGCTGGGCAAGCAGATGAAAACATTTTTCGTGGACAATGCCCTGATGCGCGCGGGCGAGCCCCAACGCATTGTGCGCCTGTTCGCCGACCTGGGCATTCCCGTGCAGAACGTGGACGCGCGCCAGGAATTTCTGGCGGCCTTAAAGGGCATTAGCGATCCTGAGAAAAAGCGGCAGGCCATTACCGACACCTTCTACGCCAAAGTGTTTGTGCGCCTGGTGCATGAGACGAAGGCGCATTTCCTGATGCACGGCACCATCTTGACCGACATCGAGGAAACTGTGGCTGGGATCAAGCGCCAGCACAATATTCTCTCCCAGCTGGGCATCAAGCCGGAAGAAGCCTATGGCTACGCCGTGCTCGAGCCGCTTAAGACCTTGCGCAAGGACGGGGTCCGGGCCGTAGCCGCCGAGCTCGGCCTGCCGCCGGAAATCGCGCGACGCATGCCGTTCCCCGGCCCCGCACTGGCCGCGCGGATCGTCGGCGATGTGACCGAAGAAAAGTTGGATCTCGTGCGCCGCGCCACGGCGGTCGTCGAGGAGGAACTGGCCGAATGCGGCGCCTTCCAATACCTGGCGGTACTCTTGAATGATTACGCCACCGGCATCCGCAACAACAAGCGCGAGTTCGGCCGGATCATCGTCGTGCGCTGTATTGAGAGCACCGACGCCCGCACCGCCACCGTCACGCGCCTGCCCTGGGAAAAACTGGAAAAAATATGCCGGCGCATCACCGATATCCCCGGCGTCAACCGCTGTCTCTACGACCTGACGCCCAAGCCCCCGGCCACGGTGGAATATGTGTGAGGGACGCAAAAAAGCGCCTGATGGCATTTCACGATAATTGCCTCGTGCGCCAACACCTAATCAGGTGACACCTAATCAGGCCATTGCCAGAATTTGTTTCAGCTTGGTGACCGTATCGCGCGCCAGGGCCATATCCGGAAGGACCATGTCCGGCAGGCGGCTGAATGGAATCATCTCAGCCGTGATGGGGCCCTTGTATTTGATCTTGGCCAGCGCGGCCAGTACGGCTTTCCAGTTGACGTCGCCCTTGAGCAGATCGTCGCCAAACCCGTGGATCACGCCGCCGCAATCCTGCCGGGAAAAGTTTTTAAAGTGCACGGCGGCGATACGTTTGTTGAGGATTTCGATCCAGTGTTCGGGGTAGCCATTAATCAGGCAGTTGCCGACATCCAGATAGACGCCGAGGCGCGGGCTCTTAAACTGGTCTACGAACAGCTTCATGGCCATGGGATCGGTCAGGAACCAACCCCAAACGTTTTCCAGGGCAATGGTTACCTTCTGCTTTGCAGCTTCCTTGAGGCAAACACGGAGTGAAGCTGTCGCGTTTTTCCAGGCCGCCGCATACGGCACAACCGGCTTGGAAGGATCCCACGGCACCGCCACCGCGCCCGGCAGGACCAGTACGGTTTTGGCGCCAACCCAGGCGGCCACGCGTAGGTATTCTTTGGTGAACTCAATCGCCTCGCGCCGTACGGCGGCATCCGGTGACGAAAGCGGACGATCCCAGTAATACCCCGTCGCCAGCGTTTCAATCCGAATATTGAGCTGAGCCGCCTTTGCGCGGATGGCACGGCACTGCGCTTCGGTAATACCACGCGGGAACTCGCCCGCCCCGAAAGTCAACTCAAGGCCACCAAGCCCCATGGCAGAGGCTTCTTCCAACGCCTGGGCCACGGGCTTCTTGCCTTCGAATCCGCCTAGGGTCCAATAATTTATCTGCTGAATGTTTTTCATGAAATGGTGCTTT
>VSJD01000254.1 GCA_008636095.1 Kiritimatiellota bacterium
CGATATTATCCGTACTATATCTGTCACAATCTTGTTTTTCTGAGAAGATTTTTACCACGGATATCACGGATGACACTGATATATCAGTACAACTATCCGACCATTTAATTATCTACATCTCTCTGTTATCCGTGCCATCCGTGTCGTCCGTGGTGAATAGTCACCTCTTTGCTTTGCCATGCCATCATTTGAAGCGCACGATCTTCCCCGAGCGGGCCGACTTGACTTCCGCCTCGATGAGCTGAACGCTCCGCAGGGCTGATTCCGGCGGCACCACCGGCGACGCGCAGTTCCGGCGAATGCAGTCCACGAAGTGTTTCAGTTCATAATAATAGCCATCACCCTCTGCAACTGCCACCGGCTTGGCCGGGCCTTTGGCCGGGCAGAGCCGCAGTCCCTGAGCGTCGAAAACCAGGGACGCCTTTTCCAAGGCGATCCGGAACGCCATAGAGAACGGGAAGCCGGCATTATATTCCCAAGCGCCTTCGGCCTGGATCAGCGTACCCGGCGCATAGTTGTAAAAAGTTGTGATGTGATCAAGGGCGCCTCCTGCCCCTTTCACGGCGCGGCTCAGGACCGAGCACGGCTGGCCAAGCATATAGAGCAAAAAATCCGCGTCGTGGATGTGCAGGTCAAGCGCGCAGGCGCCGCTCTTGCGCGGATCCTCCAAAAAGCGCTGCCAGCTCCAGGTGGGCCGAGGGCTCACGCGGGTAAAAACAGCACTGATTACTTTGCCGAATTTTTTACCGAGCACCAGCTCGCGGGCTTTGGCATAAGCCGGCCAGAATCGAATGCACTGGGCAATAAACAGCCGGCGGCGGGCCGCGCGGGCGGCCGCGATCATGGTGACGGCCTCGGCTGATTTCAAGGCCATAGGTTTTTCGCAGATAACGTGATGGCCGGACTTCAGCGCGCGGATGGCCCAGCGGGCATGGAGATAAGTCGGCAATGTGATATCCACGATATCCACTGCCGGATCTTTCAGCAGATCGGCGGCATTTTCATAAATATGAATGCCGCGCAAGTTCTGGCGTCCACCCGCCCCACCAATGTTACCGCCAATGCCCGACCAATCCCCGGAGCGCTTGCGGGCATCCACGTCGGCAATGGCCGTCACCTTGGCGCCCTTGATTTTGGCATAGGTATTAAAATGCACCTTGCCCATGAACCCCAGTCCAATGATCCCAATGTTTTGACTCATGACCTGACTCCTTCCGATATTTTTATAACTACGCAGCGCTTCACAGTTCAATGGTTCAACGGTTAATCCCTTTAAACAATTATAGTTCTGTTTTATAGCTGGCATTATGCCGTAGTCTGGGTGGCGAAGTATTTAGCAGACAGCGTCTTTTTTGTCGCAATTCGGATCACTCGCCGTTTGACTCGCGAGGGTGCGTTATGTTAGCATTATCGAATGAATGCAGTCGTCACACGCTATGATCCGCCGGTCTCCTTGACACCGTGCCCGGTGGAAACCATCACTGGCTTCTGGCGCTTTATTCGCAAACCCCATTTTCACTGGCACGGCCGTTCGCTGCCGGGACATGTCGTGCAACTGGTCGTGTCCGGATCCTACCGGCTGGTCACGGACGGCCGCGCATACGACATCCGGAAAGGACACGTGATCTGCTACCACGGTCCGGAAGACATCGAATGGGTCGACAATGACTCGGAGGTGGTTTTATTTTCGATCGGGTTCCTGGCGCCGCAGATTGAACCGCCGCCTCTGGATGTACGCGTGATCCGCTCGACGGCGGCCATCCGCCGAAGTTTTTACAAGTTACAGAAAGCATCGCTGGTGACGGAAGGCAAACAACGCGCCCTGGGCATGCACGTAGCGCTTCTTGACATCCTGTATCAAATCAATTCGCTCAGGGTCCACCTGCCGCAGGCAGGGCAAAGTTACGCGCCTTGGTGGGCCATCGAGTCACAGCTCCGCGAGCAGAAATTGTTCCGGCCCACGCTCCACGGGCTGAGTGCCCTGGCCGGCCGCAGTACGGCCTCCGTGGTGCGGTTGTGTCGGCGGGCAACGGGACTGAGTCCCCTGCAGCGCGTGCGGGCAATCCGCATGGAAGAGTCCCGGGCGCTACTCATGTGCTCGGACCTGAACGTGTCCCAAGTTGCCGAATATCTGGGGTATTTGCGCGTGCACGAGTTGTCGCGTGACTTCAAACGCTACTTTGGCGTGCCCCCCCGCGTGGCAAAGTCGAACCCCCATGGGAGTCGCTCATCAAAGGTGCGTTCCGTTGATAACCCCCCTGTATTGAAAAACCGTGCAAGGCAGACGCCCCACTGAATGGAATTACCGCATTTTATGTCGGCAAGGCTTTCCTGGGCGCCGCAGGCATCGATCTCGCAGCCGGCTTAACCGATGGCAGGCATCTCACGCGCTTTGCACTTCCGGTCTTGTACAGGAGGAACGAACTTCATACACTCCAATCACACAGCCTCGTTCTGACCCTTATAAATGCGGAAAGCGGGAATTATGCGCATTGCCATTGTCTCCGATATCCACGCCAATCTGCAGGCCTGGAATGCGGTCTGGCTGGATATCCGCAGTATGGCTGTGGACCAGGTAGTTTGCCTGGGCGACGCCGTCGGCTACGGTCCGAACCCGGCCGAGGTTCTCGAAGCGCTCTATACCTCGGTGGACTATTTCGTGCTCGGCAACCACGACGCCGCCATTTGCGGCAAGATGGACCCAGCGCTGTTCAGCGACACGGCCCGCGTCCTGATAGGCTGGACGGCAGACCACCTGGGACCCCGCGCGATCCAGGAGTTGAACACCTGGCCACTGACGCTGGCCGGCCGGAGTTTCCGATGTGCGCACGGCGAATTCGGCAATCCCGAATACTTCCACTATGTCTTTGATCCCGCCGAAACCGAACCCAGTTGGCAAGCCGTGCCGGAGCCCCTGTTGTTCATCGGGCACACTCACCAGCCCTGTCTTTATGTCATCGGCGCCAGTCTCACGCCCCACGCGCTGAGCCCGCAGGATTTTATGCTCGAACCCGGCAAGCGCTACCTGGTCAACACAGGGTCTGTCGGCTATTCCCGCGATGGCGATCCGCGTTCCAGTTATTGCGTCTACGACACCGTGGAGGGTTCGGTGTATTGGCGCCGCATTCCTTTCGATCTCGATGCTTATCGCGTCGCACTGTATGGCGCGGGACTCCCGGCCGAGGCCACCGCCCTGCTCGAGTGCGATCCGCGCAAGGACCGGCCACCCCTGCGTGAACTGATCCCGTTCCACCCGCCCGACCGTCCGGAGCAAGCGGTCAAAAATACCATCGAGGTTCAGCATGTTGACGCCCTGCGTCGGCGGGTGCGGCACTGGCAACTGCTGGCCGCAGGTGCGTTGACATTCCTGGCGGTGCTCCTGGCCGCCGCCGGCATACTGGGCTGGCGTTATGCACACCGCGAATTGGATATCGTCGGCGCGCCTTTGCCCGCCCGCATCCCGGATTCAGCGCCCGGCAATAATTTGCTGGTTTTTCCCGAGGCCCCTGTGCCTTCTTATCAACCGGTACCAGGCTGGCACATTCATCTGGGCAACCGTTACCACCAGATGGCGGCCTGGGGACTTGCGGATGAACGGCTTGGATGGAATTTACAGTCTAAAAGGGCCAACGAACTGTGGATCGCCTCGCCCTTGATTTCCGTGGCGCCGGACATGAAATTCACCCTGCAAGGCCGCGTCTGGAAGAGTTCCGATTTCAAGGGATCCCTCGCCGTCGTCGTTTCCCTTGTGCGGCGCATCGAAATCGGATCCGAGACTTCGGGGCGCACCGAGGTGATAGACCGCTTCGTGGTTAAAGAACCCACCCGCGTCCGGACCGATGGATGGTCGCTGGTTAAACAGACGTTCGAAATTCCCGCCCACGCCGAGGCGATTAGCGTCCAAATCCGCGGCCGCTTCAAAGGCTCCGCATCCCTGTGCGACCTCAGCCTGGAACAGAAGTAATGACCGTAAGCAGTGCGTTGCTGGTCACGGCCGGAGATTTGGTTTCGGCTCATCCGGTAAACGACAATTTAATGACAATATTTCGGCCGCGGCGAACATGATGAACATGCGGGGTTCGCCAGGCGTCCCAGCGGCGCGCGGTCGCATAGAAGTCCGAAACCGGCGAGCTAACCGTACGACCGTCTTGCAACGTCAATTCCAGCCGCACCCCGCCGATAAAGATGCCCGCCCGTTTCGGAGTGGCAATTGCAACCGTGTTGACCGTTCGGATTAGACGCGCCTGATCCGCCGGTATTGCGATGCATCGGCGCGGCGCGAACGAAAGACCGGACTTGGCCAACCCAATCGGCGCTCCGTTTAAAGCAACCGGACAATCCTCCTGTTTCAGGCCGAACGACGCCATGTGCAAACGCGCGGATTTTATTTGCTTCCAATCTTGGGAACGCATTGCTGCCATGCGCGCTAAAGGCAAAACTTGCCGGACCTGGTAATGGCCGGCGCGGCGCCATTCGACGCGAACAACCTCGCCCATATTCAACACGCGCCAACTAAGCACTACCCGGTTCTTCCAAACCTTCACTAAAAAATAACCGGGCGCATAATCCTCCAGAAATCCGCCCAGATAGCGATCGCGCGGCCCGATAAGCACACGGCGCGCGACTTCCAGCGCCAATGGCGGCTTATCGGAATACCCCAGGGCAAATCCCTTGGCCTGCAGGATGGACCGTCCGTCGCGCGTATGGAGGGTTACACTCTGATTATGCGTGTGGCCGCAAAAATAGGCGTCGACCAGGTACTTGGCGGTCAAGGCCCCCAGCGCCCGCATAAAGGCAAGGTCACTGAAACAGGGGCGGCCGACAAGAAATAAAGGAAAATGACCGAACAAAAACACGCGTTCATTCCATTGCGCCGCTTGTTCCAGCAGGGATTGCAGCCATTTGTATTGAGGATTGTTAATCCGCAAATCACTCGTATCAAGCCCAATGAAATGAACCCGTTCGTATTGGAAATGGAAATGCGCCGTGTTGATCGGGCAATGCAGACTACGCGACATTGCCGATCGGACCGTTTGACAATATAACGCGGACGGATTGTGATTGCCGTGCACGGTAAAAACAGGCGCGCCGGTCTTGGCCAGATTTTTCCACGCTTCGGCGAGCTCGAGTTTTTCCTTGCCGACCGAATCACAACTGCCTTCGGCAAGATCACCCAGTTGAAAAAGAAAACGTGGACGATGACGGCAAACGGCCTTAATCAACGCCGGCGTTACATGGCGATGCATCCATTCATATTTATCAAGGTCCTCCGTAACTCCTCGGGCAATTGCATGGTTGTGGCACGAGCGGTTAACCCAATGATAATCGCCGATTACGGCAAATGTGAAAGCGCTCATTTGGCGGTCATTCCTCAAATATTACTTCATACCTTAATTTCAAGCACTTTTGGATACGGCAAAGTGCCACACTGCGGCACTCTACAGCAAGTGAATTGCACCCCGATGGCTGAGGGGTACACGTATAACACAGCGTCATTGCCGGAGAAACATGTTACCGGGCCTTGAAATGAATGATTGTAGTGTCATAAGCCGGCGCCGTGCACGCGATCGTTTCCGGGTCGGCATAAATCTCGCCCGTAGCATGGTTTGTTGCCGTAACCCGGTTTGCGGCGTATTTGACGCGAAAGTCGTTTTTCAATGTCACTTTTTCATCCTTGTCCGTGTTGTTGAATATGAACACAACCCGGTCTTCGCCTTTGATCCAGACGCTGTGTTCCAGCGGCTTGTCCAGCGTGGCAACCTGATCAAACCTGGTCCCTTCGAGGAAGAAATCTTCGAAGGCCGTCAATACCTGAATCCCCTCTCTGACTAACGACCACGTCTGACTGTCAAACATACCTCCCCAACTGTAAATTTGAAATCCATTCGCCTCCGTCAACGCCACGGACTGAATGGCATCGTTTTTCGCCAAAAGATATCGGGTGGTTTCTGCAAACACAGTATTCAATACCGGCACTTTCCTGCCGCCGCTGTCGGCCTTCAACGCCTCCCGCATCAGTTTTATTTCTTCCAGCCCCCACTTGCCCTTGCCTCGCATAGGACTGTGAATCTCCATAAACACGTCCACATATCTTCCCGCCGCTGGTGGATAAACCCCGTAAAATTCGCAGTGATGCCAGGGGGCTTCCGCACGCCCCATTGCCTGATAACTACCCGAATACAGATAAAACCGGGCCGCGGGATTGACCTCCCGTACCGCTGTAATCATTGATTGCCACATTTTCCCTTTTTGGTCCCCCTTGAACTTCAGCCATTCCAGCGGATAATTCGACAGAATCGAACGGGCCGGCTCCGCCAAATCCTGCAAGGGATAGTCTTTCTCAAGCATCACCCTGTTTTCCGGCGCCTTGGCAATATCCTTTATGGCCGTATATTGCTTGAATGCCTCGATACAGTCCGGACAAAAACAGCTTTCGCATTTCCGTTTAAGGGGAACAGTCAATATATTAGGCACCTCAAAGTCCCACATCAGTCCATCCCATTTATTAACCTCGGCCGCCTCCTTCAGAAACTTAAGAATGACCGGCCAGTAGTCGCTATGCTCATCGCACAATCTGGTTGGACAAACATTATATATCTTAGTCGCCTTATTCGTTTGCCCGAACTGATTAACATATTCATCGAGCGCCAGCTTGCCCGGAGCGGGCGGATGATTTGACACATACGCCTCAAATCCCATATCCTTATAAGGAAAAGCAAGATATGGCATGGCGTTCATCCCACGCCGCTTAATTTTCTCAGTCAATGGATCACGCAAATCCATCTTGTTCACTTTGCCGTCATAGGGCGACTTCCATGGATTGAGCTTGAGTTCCGTCAAGTGTAGTTTGATCCCGCACGATTTCGTCAGATCAAGCAGGCGGTCCTGAATCTGATCCAGTTGCAACCCCATGCAGTCTTCGGCCTCTGACCATAACACCGTTTCCAACGTCTTGGGATTTTTGACATCCTTATTATCAACAATGACGCGCAACTTCTGCTCCGGAACTGAATATTGTTTTCCACCGATCTCATATTCATAATGGGCCCGGATTTCCGTTTCCTTTTCCCCGCCCCCGATTTTGATCCAGACCGGCATATGATATATATAATCCGGCGTGCGGGTAATCACGGTCCGGGCGCGGCAGGTAACGGCATAATCTTCGCCGGGTATTAAAGACTGCAGTCCCGGGGCGTTTGTGCCGGAGGCGTTAATGCTTTGCTGTATTTTAGCTTCCGCATCCCCGGTTTTGATGCGCACGAAATAATTATCGTTTTCCTTTTCAAGGCTGACTCCGTTCTTTTGGCCGCCCTTAAATTTTCCGAACGAACCATCGTTAAAATGCTCTTCAAACACGATCTGGCCGTTTGACTTCCGGCGAATCACGATGTCATCCACGTCCACAACACCACGGCAAGGCTGTATAGACGCGCGTGAGTCTGACCAACGTAATAACCAGGCTACCTTGGTAAAATCGGAGGCACGCGTTTCGCCATAAAAATCAATCCACCGCCCACCTGTTCCGGTGATACTTACAACCGAAATATATGGATGGCTGAGCCATACACTGAGGCCGGTAAATCCAATCCCGGGAATGCCGAGTTCATGGCGCGTGATGTTTTTATCCAACGCCATGGTCTTTACCGAAGACGGATAAACAGGATGCAGGTCTCCGAAAGCGGAATGGCCATTTAAATAAGAACCACCGACCAGTTCAAATCCCTCCGGCAAATCAATGATGTACTTGAAATTGCGCACCTGGTCCAACCCTTCGCCCCCGGGAATCGGCAAGAAGATATATTGCACGGAATCGGCCGCCACATGCAAGGGACGTTTCAGCCAGAAGATGTCCGGGGAATTCACCTTGACCGCATGATCGGCGTTAGTTTGGCCGTGGACTACGCTTGCGCCAATCAGGCTTAACGTGACAATTGCGGTGAAGCACCCCGCGGCACTTGTCCTGCATAGCCTCGGCGACGCAGGAAGCCGCGGGGCAACCTGCTCCGCCGAAGTAGCCCTGGCTACGCAGGTCGAGTCTTTGCGGAACCCTGCGAAGCCAAGAGCGCCATCTTGTCCTGCCATCCTGTCCTCCATAGCCGCTTCGGCGACGGAGGAAGCTCCTTTGGAACGACGAAGGATATTCCCTGTGGTAAGCCACAGGGCTTTCTGGCGAAGAAGGGTGAATAACACGTTTTTATTGACAATTATTTTTCTCATTTTACACCCCCGATTGGTTGCTTGCGTCAGTTTCAAAATCATAAATGTTTCCTTTTTGAATCATATTGTAAGATAATTTGCGAAACTGTCATTAGGCTTTTCGTATAATTCATCTGGATTTTAGGCAAACAACGCATTATCCTGAGTGCAATCAGGACGTTTTTTATGCCGATCATATCTCAGTATTATGCTCCGCGCCCATCGCGGGCGCCCGCTGCCAGCCTGCCCTTCGGCGTGCGCAGCACGGGCTACTGCAACCTGCGACCACCATTTGTGAGCATGGACAAGCAAATGCCTTCGGTACAGCTCTTCTGGTGTACGCAAGGTGCCGGTATTATTGAAATCAACGCCCGACGCCACGTTTTAAAACGCCATCAGATTGCGCTCTATTTTCCCGGCATGCGCCACTACTTTTACACCGACAACGCGCCCTGGGCTTTTTATTGGTTGACCCTCGACGGGCCCCTGGCCGTTACATTGCCGGCAACGATGAAACTGGAAGCAAGTGTTTATGAGGCCGGCCCGGCGCCGGCGGCGCTCTTCCGCGCCTTGCGCCGGACCATCGTTCAGCCGTCTAAACAGGCGGAATTGCGTTCTTGCGCCACGGCCTTCACCATATTGCTCCGCGCGGCCGAATGCTATACAACCCCTGTGGATAATCTCGTAAAATCGGCGGTGGAATTCATGCGCCAGCGTTATGCGTCGCCGGAATTCAACATCAAAACGCTGGCCGGCTTGTTGGGCGTGCCGCGCGCCACGCTGCATGCACGATTTCACGCGGTCATGGGCATGCCGCCGTCCGCCTATCTGCACCGACTGCGCATCCAAAACGCCCTGGAGCTGCTACAGCACACGCAATTGTCCATGGGCACAATCGCGCGCCAATGCGGTCATCCCGATGCGAATTACTTTTCGCGGCTGATCCGCCACGTCACCGGCGAGCCGCCATTGCAGTACCGGAAGCATCATCAGCCTGGAATGCACCGCCTTAAGACCGGCGCGCCGCGGTGATTAACGTCCAAATCTGCGGCCGCTTTCAAGGTTCCGTCGCCCTATGTAACCTCAGTCTGGAACGCAAGGATTAAGACAGACGCCGGACGCCAGATGACAGACACCAGCCCGGAAAAGAAGAAAGGCTCTGTTTCGTCCGATGTCCGGTATCCGGCTTCCCTATCTTTCTGGCCGGCGTCTGGCGTCAGGCATCTGGCGGCTGACTTAAATTATTGCACGCCACGGGCAATCATGGCCTGGACAATCTTTTCCAGGGCAATGCAATAGGCCGCCTGGCGGAGTGACACTTTTTTAGCGACGGCCATTTCCTTGACGCTCGCATACGCTTTGCGCAGACGGTTGAAGAGCCGGGTATTGACGTCCTCTTCCTCCCAATAAAACCCTTCGCGGTTTTGCACCCACTCGAAGTAAGACACGATCACGCCGCCGGCATTGGCCAGAATGTCGGGTACCACCACAACCTTGCGGGATTCCAGGATTTTGTCGGCCTCCGGCGTGGTGGGCCCGTTGGCGCCCTCAACGATCAGCTTGGCCTTGACGTTCGCCGCATTCTCTTCCGTGATCGTGTTTTCCTTTGCGCAGGGCAAAAAAACATCACACGGATAGGAAACAATATTATCCGCCAGCGGTTTCCCGCCGGGGAAGCCTTCAATGCCGCCGGTCTGATCGCGGTATTTAACCATCTCGGGCACGTTGAGCCCTTCGGGATTGCAGGCTCCGCCCGTAATATCCTGAATGGCTACAACCTTGAGGCCGCGCTCAAAGCAGTCTAACGCCGCATGCGAGCCCACGTTGCCGAATCCTTGCACGCCCACGGTATAATTTTTAAGGCCGAGGTCCTTAACCGCCTCTAGCATGGTACAGACCACGCCGCGGCCGGTGGCTTCTTTGCGGCCCAGTGACCCACCCAGTGCAATCGGTTTGCCGGTGACCACACCGCGGGCAACGTCGCGATATTTGCGATATTCGTCGTAAATCCAAGCCATTTCCCGGGCACCGGTACCCATGTCGGGTGCGGGAATATCAATGTTGGGCCCAATGTCATTTACCAGTCGGGAGGTATATTTGCGCACCAGCCGCTCCAGTTCCGTGATCGACAGGGTTTTGGGGTCCACCGTGATCCCGCCCTTGGCTCCGCCATAGGGAATGCCGACCAGGGCTGTTTTCAACGTCATCCACAGGGCTAACGCTTTGACTTCATCCAGGTCCACGTCGGGATGGAACCGGATGCCCCCCTTGTAACAGCCCAGCACATCGCTGTGTTGAATGCGATAACAGTTAAACACCTTCAGCCCACCACGGTCGAGTTGGACCGAGGCCCGGAACATAATCACCTTATCCGGAATGCGCAGGCGCTCCATGATTTCCTGCCCTTGGAACCGCTTGTTGAAGTTCAGGATATCCGCCGTTTTCTGTACCAGACTAATCGCATTCTCCAAGACATTTGCCATGACACGCTCCTTTTCTTTTCTTGTTTATATTGCCACGGAAATTTAATAGCATGTGACGGTGTGGAGTTCAAGTGGGAAAAGGACCCTCCTACGCCCTTCGGGTTTCGGAGGGCAAGCGACGGCCTCTGATTCTTTATCCGCCTTTGGCGGATTTGGCCGCGTTGCGCCTTGGGCTGGGCGAGTCTGCGAACTCTGCGGAACAGAATGCGTTAGATTGGCTCGACGGCCAGGCGTCGCCGGCGGCGCTATACTCGTGTATGCGCCGTCCGGCGAGAACACCGCCGCCGAGCCAAGATCACACATTCGGTCTCCGCACCCAAGGTGGAACGCATCGCTGCAGAAAAACTTCGGATATCTTTGGCCAGAATTACCAATACAATGCAACTGGAAGAACTCAAGCAAAAGCTGGCACAGTCCAGCCATCCGGATAGCCGGCGCTTTCACGCGCTGATGGCCCGCCGGGTTAAAACCATTCTCATGGTATCAACCCAGTACGAGGCGTTCAGCCTGTCCTGGGACGGTAGTCTGACCGAGGACATTTATGGGGCCTATTCCCTCCTGCACCTGCAGAATGTGCCGCAAATTACCACGGTTACATCCGGTCAGGAAGCCCTGGAAACACTTCAACGCGAAAAGTATGATTTGGTCCTGGTGTCCTCCAACCTGGCGGACATGACGATTTCAGAATTCGGCCAGGCCGTGAAAGCCGCTGTACCGGGTCTGCCGGTGGTCGTGTTGATTTTCGCCCTCGGCGGCCTTCCAGCTGTGCCCATCACCGCCTATACCGGTGTGGACTACGTCTTTTCCTGGCAGGGCAATGCCAAGGTCCTGCTTTCAATCATCAAATTGGTCGAAGATGCCCTTAACATTGACCGGGATATCAAAATCTGCCGCATTGGCGTAATCATGGTTGTCGAGGATTCTATTAAGCAGTATTCCTTCTTCCTCCCCAATCTCTATGCCCTGCTCATGAAGCAGACATTCGCCCGAGTGCCCTACGGTATTGACGAGAACGAGCGCCAGCTTCATACGCGCACGCGCCCCAAGGTCGTACTGGCACGTACCTTCGCGGAAGCCGAAGCGCTCGTGGAGCGCTATAAGCCGTTTCTGCATGGCGTGATTTCCGATCTCCAGGTGGCCGTGGAAGGCAAAAAAGGCCAGGAGACCGGCGCCGCCTTTCTGCGCCGCCTGCTGGAAACGATCCCCGGCCTGCCGATCCTGCTCATGTCGGCGGACGAGACGGCTGCGACTGTGGCGCACTCGCTGGGAATCGTGTTTGTGGATAAAAATTCGCCGCGCTGTGTCCGGCAACTGGAAGATTTTTGCATGGGCAACCTGGGATTCGGCGACTTTGTCTTCCGCGACCGCCACGGCCACGAAATCCGGCGCGCCCACAACCTGCGCGCGTTCGAAGACGCCCTCCACACGGTACCGGAAGAGTCCATAGAATTTCACAGCCGGCGTAACCAGTTTTCGCATTGGCTGTTGGCCCAGGGAGAGGCCGGGCTGGCGGAACTTATCCGTCCCTTGCAGGCACCGGACTTCAAGTCGTTGGCCGATCTGCGCGAATTCATATGCACGGCCATTCGCCTGGCCCGGCGTGAAAAACACCGGGGGATTATCGCGGATTTCCGCGCCGACGACTTCGAGCCCGAGTACGCCTTTTTGATGACGGGACGCGGCAGTTTGGGCGGCAAGGCCCGCGGCCTGGCTTTCATGTTCAACCTGTTTTCCCGGCATTTTCCTGACAGCCGCCTGGGCAGCATGGAAATCAAGTTTCCCCACACGCTCTGCATCACAACCGATGCGTTCGATGAGTTCATGGCCGCAAATGAGCTGGAGGCCTTCGCCGTGGAATGCCAGGCCGACGCGCTGTTGCGTAAGCGCTTTCTGGAAGCCCATTTGCCAGACAGCCTCTTGCAGCAACTGCGCGCCTACATCGAGCGCGTCCACGTTCCGCTGGCCGTGCGCTCCTCCAGTCACATGGAAGATTCCTCCAACCAGCCGTTTGCCGGCCTATATCAGACCTGCATGCTTCCCAACCACAACCCGGATACCGCAGTCCGCCTGGACCATCTCTGCCAGGCCATCAAACTGGTCTATGCCTCCATCTTTAAGACGTCCGTCAAACGTTACTTCCAAACGCTCAAGCTCAACACGGAAGAGGAAAAGATGGCGGTCATCGTCCAGGAGCTGGTGGGCCGGCATTATGGCGACCTGTTTTATCCCGCGATTTCCGGGGTCGCCCAGTCGTTTAATTACTATCCATTCGCGCGCATGGAATCCGAAGATGGCGTCGCCTCCGTGGCCCTGGGCTTCGGTAAAATGGTCGTGGAAGGCGGCGAGACCCTGCGGTTCTGTCCTCGTTACCCCACCATCCTGCCGCAGGCCGCCACAACCCAGGAGATGCTCCAGATTTCCCAGAAGCAGTTTTACGCCCTGAGCTTGGGCAATGAACCCCTGAACTTCGCCTTCGGCAAGGGATCGGACCTGCACCTGTTCGGACTCAATCGGGCGGAACAGGATCAGACCCTGCATTCGATCGCCAGCGTCATTTCACAGGAAGATGACTGCCTTGTGGATGATCTCGGCGTAGCCGGCCGGCGGGTCGTGACCTTTGCGCCGATCCTCAAGCGCAACAGCTTCCCCCTGTGCGACATTCTTAACGATCTGCTCAAGATCGGCAAGGCCAGCATCGGCTCCGACGTGGAAATCGAATTCGCGGTCAATATGGATTTTCTCCCCGGCACGCAACCGGAATTTTATCTCCTGCAAATCCGGCCGATGGTCACATCCCGGGAGCGCCTGGCGTTGAAGGTCGAGGCTCAGCACCTGGACCAGGCCCTGTGCGCTTCCCGCAAAATCATGGGCAACGGCCTGGTGGAAGACGTGTTCGATATTATTTATTGTCATCCGGATCGGTTCGATTTTGCCCGAACACACCAGGCGGCCACGATCATCGGGCGGCTTAATCAGACCCTGCTGAACGAGCACCGCCGCTACGTCCTGATCGGTCCCGGGCGCTGGGGCACCCGTGTACCGACGCTCGGCGTGCCGGTCAACTGGCAGCAGGTGGCCGGTGCAGCGGTCATCATTGAAACGGCATCCAAAGACAAGCACATTGATCTTTCCCAAGGCGCGCATTTCTTCCATAATCTGGCCGCCACGGGTATCGGGTATTTTTCAATCCTGCAGACCGACGCGGAAAATTTCGTGCGCTGGGAGCGCCTGGAACAAATGCCAATCGCCTTCGAGGAAGACGGCGTGCGGCATGTCCGCGGCCTCCAGCCCATGACGGTGTTCATGGACGCCCTGAACCACCGTGGTGTGATCGCGCCCTCGGAAGGAATGGTGCGGGCGGAATAAAACGGACGGCGGACGACAGACGCCAGACGACGGACCAGGCTTCGCCTAAGGGCTACGCCATGGCAAGCGGCAGATGCCGGACAAGCGATATATCGGGCGTAGCGCGGCGCGAACCCCGACTTGTCCGCCCGTAGCTTCTTAGCGAAGGTGGATGTTACCGTGTGGCAAATTCGGTTTCCCGCGCTTGTCCCGGCGTAGCTTTGCGAAGCCGGATGCGGGATTCGAGAAAGACACATTGACCAAGACAGGTATATAAAGCGTGAAAATATTATCCCATAACGCCAAATCGGGCCGGCGGGTGAAAGCCTGCCTGGCACAGATTCACGTTCTGCCCGGCCAGCCGACGGCCAATACGGAAACGATGCTTAAGGCTATCGCCTCAGCCCGGGCTCAGACCGCGGAACTGGTCGTGTTCCCGGAGATGGCAATTCCGGGCTACCTGCTGGGCGACGCCTGGGAACGGGACGCTTTTTTACGCGAGTGCGAGGCCTGCGGCCATCGGATTCGCGAGGCATCCAAGGGACTTGTGGTCGTGTTCGGCAACGTCGCCCTCGATTGGCGCCGCCATAACGAGGATGGGCGGGTGCGCAAATACAACGCCCTGTTCGTGGCGGAGAACGGGCGGTTTATCGGTCCGCGCGGCGGTACATATGACTTCGTCGTCAAGACGCTCCTGCCCAATTACCGGGAGTTCGACGACAGCCGTTACTTTTACGATTTACGCCGACTGGCCGCCGAAGAGGGCATGTCGCTCGAGCAGGCGCTGGCGCCGGTAATCACCGAGCGCCTGGCGCTGGGATGCGTCCTATGCGAGGACGCCTGGGACACAGATTACGGTATTTCCCCTCTGGACCTGCTGAAGCGGCATGGTGTGGATCTTTTCATTAATTGCAGTTGCTCGCCCTTTACGCTGAACAAGAATACCAAGCGCAACCGGATGTTTGCCGCACACGCCAAACGGCTGAAAAAGCCGTTCCTTTACATCAACAGCGTGGGTATCCAGAACAACGGCAAAACGGTCTATACGTTTGACGGCGCCTCCTGCATTTACGACGCCCACGCTCATCAGCTTAGCCTACCCTCGCGGTTTGATGCCGGTCTCTTGCAGGCCGATATTCCGCTTGCCTCACTTGAATTCGGGACACCCCTTGACGCGCGTGAAGATGGTGTTGCCGATATTTACCAGGCCCTGGTGTTCGGCATCCGTGAGTTCATGCAGATACTCGGGGTATCCCGGGTGGTGGTGGGGGTTTCCGGCGGCATTGATTCGGCCGTGACAGCCGCCCTGTATAGCCGGATCTTAAGCCGTGAGAATTTGCTCCTCGTAAACCTGCCCAGCCGGTTCAACTCGCCGACCACCGTCAACCTGGCGCGCGAGCTGGCCGCCAATCTGGGCTGTTATTACGCCGAGGTGCCGATTGAGGAAAGCGTCCGCCTGACGACCGCCCAGGTCAACGGCCTGGCGATTACCAGCCCGGCAATTGCCGGCCCGGACGGCAGTCTGCGCACCAGACTCGTGCTGAACGACTTCATGATCGAAAATGTGCAGGCGCGCGACCGCTCCTCGCGGCTACTGGCCGCGCTGGCCGCGGCCTTCGGCGGCGTCTTCACCTGCAATGCCAACAAAGCGGAAGCAACGGTCGGATACACCACGCTCTACGGCGACCTGGCCGGCTACCTGGCCGCGCTGGCGGATTTATGGAAGGGCGAAGTGTATGCCCTGGGCCGTTACTTGAACGAGGCCGTGTTCCAGCGGGAGGTGATCCCGGCAGGATGTTTCAACCTGACGCCCTCAGCGGAACTGGGTCCGACACAGGACGTTGACAAAGGTCTGGGCGATCCGCTGATCTATCCCTATCACGATTGCCTGTTCGCCAGTTGGGTAGAAGCGTGGCAGCGCACAACACCCGAAGAAATTCTGGAATGGTATCTGGCCGGCACGCTGGAACGGCAATTGAATTACGAGGGCAAGCTTGCGGACATATTTCCATCGGCACGTGAATTTATTGCCGATCTTGAGCGCTGGTGGCGGCAATACAATGGGATGGGCGTGGCCAAGCGCATCCAGTCCCCGCCGGTACTGGCCATCAAGCGGCGGGCCTTCGGCTTCGATCACCGCGAAGCCCAGATGGGCGTCTGGTTCAGCAACCGGTACCTGGAACTGAAGAAACAGGCCCTGGCCCGCCAGGGCTGATGCAGTCGAAACGCAATATTATTCATTCCTTATGGCGTTTATTGTTGCGACCGCCTTTGAAGCTTTCCCTGTTATCAATTGCCAGTCGTTGTTTTTTATTGCTTCGCGAGGGGCCAACCAGGATCCGCCGACCGCGGTGACAGACGCCATTTCGAGGTAAGCGCCAAAATTTTCCTGGGTCAATCCTCCGAGCGGTATGAACTTCAGTCCCAGATGGGCATAGGGTGCGTAAATTGACTTCAGATGCCGGATGCCGCCGCAGGATTCGGCCGGAAAAAATTTCAGCAGCCGGCAGCCGAATTCAAGCGCGGCTTCGATGTCCGAAGGGGACGCTATGCCGGGGGCAAAAGGCAGCCCGGCCTCTTTGGCTTGCGCGACGACTCTCGGATTCATTCCGGGGGATACACCGAAAACCGCCCCCGCTTCTTTTGCCTCCAGCACCTGTTCGGGTGTAAGGATTGTCCCGATTCCGGCCGTCATTTCCGGGACTTCGGCTTTGATTTGTTTCAAGGCCTCCAAGGCAGCCGGCGTCCGCAGTGTCAGCTCCATTATCTCTATGCCGCCGGCAAGCAGGGCGCGCGCCAGCGGCACGGCGTCTTTTGCTTCATCCACAACCAGCACCGCAATAATGCCGTGTGTATTGATTTTTGCTTTTAATTCACGGGCAAACAGGTTGTTCACTATTTAAGCCCTCCGGTCGTGTTGATGAGGTTTTTTAAATTCGAGCCTTGGGACATACACTTTCCGGCCATGACATCCTCTTCCGTGAATGATGCCATCAGTATATTTCCCTGTTTAACACGTTCATGGTCATAAATGATTCGGATAACACCGTTTTTGTCCTGCGCCCCATCCGGATACGATACTTCGTCCCTTTCGTCAATAAGCAGTCCGCCCTTCCATGTTTTGCCATCGTCATCCGATATGCAAGCAGTCAGGTGGGAACGTTCTCGACATTGCTTACCTTCATTGAAAAGTTTAAACGCTTCACCAGGGGAAATATCAGCATGATTGACGAGAAGCAGATTGCCGGACGACAACCTGCATATGAAAAATCGTGAATTAGGACCGCCGATATTTGAATTTTCGCCGGGGCTCCATTTTTTACCTTTGTCGGCAGAAAAACTCTGCCCGATTCCGTAGAGTGTTCTGACCAGCATCCAGAGACGCCCGTCTTTGAGTTCAACAATCATATGTTCGTCAAAACCTCTATGCGGGATATCGGCGGAGCCTTGAAGCCGGAACGATTTTCCATTATCCGTCGAAATGGTCATATTGGAAAAGCGCTCGTTTTTCAGCTCATCCAGCTTCAGGCCGAAATATTCCCACACGGCGGTCGGCAAAGCCCATACTCCGGAGGAAAGCACGACCGGTTTATTCATCATCACGCCGTTTGCTATCCTGACCGGCGCCGAGAAAACAGGATGTTCAGCGGACGGGTTTTCGGTATAGACACCCCATACGCCGGCTCTTCCATCATGAATCTTACCATCATCCGAACTGTAACATTGGGCCCAAAACCACCACAAGCGCCCCGAAGGGTCCAGCCAAAGAGTTGGATCGTAGGCTCTGACATTGCCGGGGGGGTCAATTACCGCGACAGGTTCACTCCAGGATTTCCCATTGTCGGCACTGGTCACAATCAGCACAAAATTTTCAGGGCCCTCCGTCTTGCCTCCACTATACCATGTTGCCCATATTCTGCCGCTCGGGGCAACCTCGATTCCGGGAATGCCCTGAAACTGGCGGCCTAAAGTTTTGTATTTGTTCCCGGGCACGTATGTAATTTTTACCGGGTCCAACGGGTTTACTTTCAAGATCGTTGCCTTTCTGTTCATTGTTTATCAGAAGCAATTATTCCGGTCATGCCGCCGACCCGGCTGTTTCGCGCAAAGCGCATTAAGAAATATCCGGGCTACAGAGCACCTGTTCAAGCAGGTCCGGCAGGTCTTTCATCGCGGCCACACGCCAATCGGCTTTGGATGCGGCCTCGCCGCCATTCACACGAATCGTCCGGCATCCTGCGCGCTGGCCCGCCTCAATGTCCGTTTCCGCATCCCCTACCATCCAGGATGCCGCCAGATCCAAGCCGTGCTTGAGGGCCATGGCTTTCAGCATGCCCGGAGAGGGTTTGCGACAGTCGCACTCGCCCACATCATGAGGGCAACAAGCCACATCCAGGAGGTCCAGGGAATAACTTTTCAACAGCAGGTCCCGCAGGTACCTGTGCATGGCCTCCACCTCGGCCACACTCACAAGTCCCCGGGCCACCGCCCGCTGGTTGGTGACAATCACCGCCTGGTATCCGTGCGCGCGCACGGTGCGCAGGGCTTCCACGAACTCCGGCAGAAGATGGAAATCCTCCCAACGCGTCACGTAGCGATCCGCGCCCGGCGACGCATTCACGATTCCGTCGCGGTCAAAAAAAACACAACGTCCCGCTTTGGGCGGGATAAACTTAACTTGCATCTTATTTCCTTTTCAGAACAGTCATTAAAATGAATAATAGGGCAAATCCAACGTCATGGCAACTTAGTACATGACACATCAGAAACCGCTATGAAAAATAAGAATTTATGGATATTCAGATTATTTCACCGCAAAGAACGCATAGGTTAAATGAGAAGGCTGATCTCCCTATCTGCGAGCTGTGATATAATCACGCTCAAAGTTAAAACGGCCTTGGTAGGCCATAACGCATAAGGAGACCAGCCATGAAAAAAGGTATCACGATCGGGATGGATTTGGGAGACAAAAAACATCAGGTATGCGTTTTGAATAAAGCGGGAGAGATTGTTGCCGAAGAGGAAGTTGCCGGCAACCGCGCGGCGATGGCGAGC
>VSJD01000289.1 GCA_008636095.1 Kiritimatiellota bacterium
AATCCGTGGTGAATTTCTTTATACCCCACGTCAAGGTGCAACCATTGTTTGCCTGTGTCAAGAAGTTATCCATGAACATGGCGGCCTTGGCACGCGCTTTTTCCCGGAGTTTTTCCATTGAGTTGCGTTTCATTTTTTTGCATAGTACAAGGCAACAGGAGAAGCCAACCTATGAAAGTCCGCACACGTATCGCGCCTTCGCCCACGGGCTCGCCGCATATCGGCACGGCCTATATCGCCCTTTTCAACTACGCCTTCGCCAAACACCATGGCGGAGAGTTCATCCTGCGGATCGAGGATACCGACCAGGCCCGCTCCACCCGCGAATCCGAACAGGCCATCTTTGACGCCCTGCATTGGGTCGGCCTGCATTGGGACGAAGGCCCGGATAAGGGCGGCCCCCATGGCCCCTACCGGCAAAGCGAACGAACCGCGATCTATCAGGAACATAGCCACAAGCTTGTGGCTAACGGCGCCGCCTACCCCTGTTTCTGCACGGCGGAGCGCCTGGCGGCCTTGCGCCGCGAACAGGCCGCCATCAAGGATGGCATCCAGGGATACGACGGCCGATGCGCGGCGCTCAGCGCCGAGGAAGTGCGTCAGCGTATCCAGGCCGGCGAAGCTCACGTAATCCGCCTGCGCGTGCCCCCGGAAGGCGAATGCGTCATGCAGGATGGTCTGCGCGGCGAAGTCCGCATTCCCTGGAACAAGGTGGATCACCAGGTGCTGTTAAAGGCCGATAGTTTCCCAACCTATCATCTGGCCAATGTCGTGGACGATCACCTGATGGAAATCACCCACGTCATGCGGGGCGAGGAATGGATCAGTTCCCTGCCCAAGCATCTCCTGCTTTACAAGGCATTCGGCTGGAACCCGCCGGAGTTTTTCCATCTGCCGCTCCTGCGCAATCCGGACAAGTCCAAGCTATCCAAGCGCAAGAACCCGGTCAGCATCCTCTATTATCAACGCGCCGGCATCCTGCCGGAAGCGCTGATCAATTATTTAGGCCTGCTGGCTTATAGCTTTGAGGATGGCCGGGAACATTTCACGCTCGCCGACCTGGCGGCGACGTTTGACATCAAGCGTATCAGCCTGGGCGGCCCGATTTTCGATATTCAGAAACTGCAGGCCTTTAACGGACGCCTTCTGCGCGCCATGCCGATGGCCGAGTTGCTCAGCCGCCTTAAAGATTGGGGGCTGAACGAGCAGACCTGGCTCCAGATTCTTCCGATGGCCCAACCACGCTTGAATCAGCTCTCTGACTTGGTTCCGCTCGCCGCCTACCTGTTCGCCGACCGGCCGGCATACGAACCCCCTGCCCTGCTGGCCGGTGGAATCGAGGGCGAGCGCCTGGTCCAGTTGCTGAGAATCGCGCAGTGGGAAATCGAAAAGACCGCCTGTTGGACCCTGGAAGCCGTCAAACAGATTTTCGGTCAGATCGCGGAGAAAGAGAATGTGAAGCTGAAACAACTGCTACCCCCCTTCTTTATTGCCATCGCGGGTGCAGCCGTGTCCCTGCCGGTGTTTGACAGCATGCTGATCCTTGGCCGTGACATGACGTTGCGACGCATTCAATACGCCCTCGAAGCCCTCGATACACAGGGCTTTACACTAAAAAAAGACAAACTCAAGGAATTTGAAAAGACCTATCGCGCCCGTTACGGCGGCTGACGGAGGACAGACGACTGACGGCGGACGACAGCCCGGCAAAGACGGACGCCGGACAACGGATGGAGCAGAGAAGCAAACGCCCAACATCGAACGTCCAATGCCCAACGCCGAATGGAAGATCGGACGGACAGGAAGAAGCAGAAACCGTTGATTTCCGCATCAGCGATGTATCGGACGTAACGCGGCACGGCCGTGGTGCGTATGGCCATCAAGGTATTTGATTTCAGAAGTTTTAGTTATGACCGACAAACTACATTAAGATAATACCATGACCACACCCGACGATTCCACATCACGGCATTTTGTCCGCGAGATTATCGAGAACGACATCAAGGCCGGTAAGCACGGCGGTAAGGTGGTCACCCGCTTTCCGCCCGAGCCGAACGGCTATCTCCATATCGGGCATGCCAAGTCCATCTGCATGAACTTCGGGCTGGCCGCCGATTTCGGCGGCCGGTGCCATCTCCGGTTTGACGACACCAACCCGGAGACGGAAGACGTGGAATACGTCGAATCCATCCAGCAGGATATCCGCTGGCTGGGGTTCGACTGGGACAAACACCTGCATTATGCCTCCGATTATTACGAGCAGCTCTATCAATTCGCCATCCAGCTGATCCAGGCCGGCAAGGCTTACGTCTGCGCATTAAGCTCCGAGGAATTTAAGACCTGCCGCGGGGTCCCGACGGCGCCCGGCAAGGAAAGCCCCTGGCGGAACCGCGCAATCGCGGAAAACCTGGATTTGTTTAAGCGCATGCGTGCCGGCGAGTTCGCGGAAGGCCAGTACGTGCTCCGGGCCAAGATTGACATGACCTCCCCCAACCTGCACCTGCGCGACCCCGTGATCTACCGCATCAACAAGACGCCGCATCACCGCACCGGCGCGCAATGGCCGATTTATCCTATGTATGATTTTGCCCATTGCCTCTCGGATTCCATCGAAGGCATCACGCACTCCATCTGCACTCTGGAATTCGAAGTCCACCGCCCGCTCTATGACTGGATCCTGGACCAGCTCAAGGCGCCATGTCACCCCCAGCAGATCGAGTTCGCGCGGCTTAACCTGACATACACGGTCATGAGCAAGCGCAAGCTCCAGGAACTGGTGGTGGCAAAGGTGGTCTCCGGCTGGGATGATCCGCGCATGCCGACTCTGGCTGGCATGCGCCGGCGCGGCTACACGAGCGAAGGCATCCGCGAGTTCTGCCACCGCGTGGGCGTGACCAAGGTCAACAGCCTTTCGGATTTTGCCCTGCTGGAGCATTGCATCCGGGACAACCTGAACAAGAGCGCGCTGCGGGTCATGGGGGTGTTAAATCCCCTGCGGGTCGTGATTGACAATTATCCCGAGGGCCAGGAGGAAACCTTTACGGCCCAGAACAATCCCGAAGACCCCCGCACCGCCAACGCGGCCGGTGCCGGCACGCGCCAGATCCCGTTTTCCCGTGAGCTGTTCATTGAGCGGGAGGATTTTATGGAAGACCCGCCCAAGAAATTTTTCCGCCTGGCGCCCGGCCGGGAAGTGCGTCTGCGTAACGCCTGCTTTATCAAGTGCGTGCACGTAGTCAAAGATCCCGCCACCGGCAAAATCGTGGAACTGCATTGCACCTATGACCCCCTGACACGCGGGGGCAATGCGCCGGACGGCCGCAAGGTCAAGGCAACCCTGCACTGGGTTTCAGCCGCGCACGCCCTGGAAGCGGAAGTACGCCTCTATGACCGCCTATTCACCAAGGAAAATCCCGCCGACGAGAGTGACGGCACGGATTTCAAAAAGCACCTCAATCCCGATTCGCTCAAAACCATCACCGCCTGCGTGGAGCCCAGCCTGAAAAACGCCCAGCCCGGGAGCCGTTACCAGTTCGAGCGCATTGGTTACTTCTGCGTGGACCCCGGTTCCACCGAGGCAAAGCTGATCTTCAACCGCACCATCACCCTGCAGGATATCTGGACCAAAATCCAGGCCGCGGCAACGAAAAAGATTGACGGCAGATGACGGCTTGCCCGGCGACGTGTCCGGCGAAGCCTTTGCGAAGACGGAAGCCTTGGCGAAGACGGGACGGCAGACCCTCCTACGCCAGGGCGCTTCCCCCTACGCGAAGCCGCTTCGGCGGGACAAGCCGGAGGGCAGGCAACAGACGACAAAGACGGGAAAAGAAAGAAGCAAACGCCGACTTGTCCGCCATAGCTTTAGCGACGGCGGAACATCCAACACCAGGTTCCGCCGAAGCGCTTCGCCCAGGCGAGTCGAACGCCCAACGTCGAATGGAAGAGCAGGCCGCAGAACTTTGGATACCTGAAACCCGGTTTGAGACGGATTTGAGGGATACGAGACGGTTTGGGACGGATTTGGGACGTTTGGCAACCCACTATGCGGCCAATGAGACGGATATGGGACGGAAATAAGACGGTTTTGAGACGGTCAGTGCCCGATTTTGAGGACGTAATACGTGCCCTTGTTGTCCCCCATTCTGCGGATCAGGCCCTGCTGTTCCAGCGCGTAAAGCAAACGATAGGCCGTGCTATGCGAAACGTTTAATTGCTCCATCACCTCCCGGCGGGTCACCCGCCCCCGGGATTTGATCAGGTTCAGGACTTGGGCCTGCTGACTTTCCAGATCTTTCCGGTCGGCACTCGGTAATAGCCGGGCATTGTAAATATATTTGGAAGCCCGGGAGCCGAAGAAAATTCCCAGGACTTGAAGCACGATGGCGTCAAGTTCTGTCGGTATGCTAAACTCCGGTCGGAAGGTACGGATCAGGAAGGCCACCAGGAAAAACAGCATCCAGAGATAGACAAAGAACGAGCCCTTACGTGGCGGCTCGGCTGCGCCCGCCCAGCGCCGGATTTCCTTATCGGCCGCATAGGCGCCCACCAGCGCAACATAGACCGGCATCATCCCGCCCGGCACTCGCACCACCCCGCGCAGGAAGAACTCCACCGCCATCAGTCCCAGATACCCGACCGTATAAAACGTCAGCAGGGGAAACAGCACTGACACCTCGTTGAACGGCGGCCTACCCTCCGGCTTGTCCCGCCGAAGCGGCTTCGCGTAGGGGGAAGCGGTCTCGCGTAGGAGGGCCTGGTCTTTGGGAACATCCGCGGGTATTGGCTCGGGGCTGGGATTTTCAGCCATGACAATTTACTCCTCAGCTAAAGTTAGGTGAGACAGATATCTTCAAGACCTGTGCCTCCGTATAAAACAGATCAAGGTACGGCTTGAAACGATAACGTCGGTTGCGCCGATGGCCGGTTGTCTCCCCTAAAAGCCCTAATTTCTCAAATTGCAAAACGAGATTGTTGGCTTTAACATAGGAACAATCCAGGTGGGTCTGAACCATTTTTACGGAGATGAGCGGATGTTCGAAAAGGTAGTCCAGGAAGCGCTGGCCGGTGACGGAATTTTCCAGTTCATCGACAATTAATTTCCGACCTCGTTCTTTGAGGTCAAGAATCTTGCGGGCGGTTGCCGTGGCATCCTGGCTCACTTCTACCACGCCCTTCAAAAAGAATTTCAGCCATCCTTCCCAGTCGCCGTCATTCCGAACCGCCATGAGGCGATCATAATATTCGGCCCGATGTTGTTTGAAATAATGGCTTAAATACAGCAACGGCCGCTGTAAAACCTGGCTGTGACACAGCAGGAAAGTGATCAACAGCCGACCAATACGTCCATTACCATCCAGAAAGGGATGAATGGTTTCAAATTGGGCGTGAACCAATCCGCACAAAAAAAGGATGGGGATGGGCGCCGGGTCATGGAGGAATTTTTCCAGATTGGAAAGCGCTTCGTTCATATCCGGGACAGGAGGCGGAACAAAGGCGGCGGTTTGCAACGTGCATCCCTTCGGGCCAATCCAGTTTTGCGTTCGACGGAATTCCCCCGGCTCCCGGTGCATGCCTCTGGTTCCAGACAACAACCGGGAGTGAATTTCGCGAATCAACCGCAGGCTAAGCGGGAATTCCTTCAGTCGTACCAAGCCGTAATTCATGGCCGCAATATAATTGACGACTTCCTGGACATCCTTGACCCGATCTGCGCCTTTATTTTCCGCTTCAAACTGGAGAACATCTTCCAGGGAGCTTTGAGTTCCCTCGATCTGAGAACTCAATACCGCCTCATAACGAACATACATGGCCACAAATAAATCAGGATTGGGTAACACAGAGGAAACGCCATCCAACCGACCAAGGCAACGGTCGGCCTGAGATAAGAGCGCGTCCAATTCCTGGTTGCGTTGGATTGGTGGATTTAGCGGTAGCGGTGCTGGAATAAAAGCACTATACCCAAGTTCTTGTTTTATATATTGCCCGGAACGCATAATAAGCCTATGTTAAAGACGTCTATAGTAAACAAAACATCACATAAGACTATAGATTAAACCTTATTTTGAAAATAAGTCAATAAATAAAATAAGAAACTATTTCCGCCATCTGTATCCGGGTTTTATTCAGTTTGCCTTCAATTAGCCTGCCATGTAAATCGTCAGCAGGGGAAACAGCACTGACACCTCATTAAACGGCGGCCGTTCCGCCGGCTGAGGTGGCGTTTCATTAGCGGGTGGTTGATTCGTATCCATGAGATTCCCTTTATGATCTGAATATTTCACGCGCACGCGCAACATTCAGATTCCAGCTTAATACCGGATTCCCGCCTTCCGGACAAGCCCGTCCCGTTTTTTCCCAGCGCTATCTTTCTCGACTTGTTTCTGAAAAGAGTTTATACAATACAGCGTCTAATCTGTTTCCCTAAACATTTGATTTATGAGCAAATCATCCAGTAACCGTGCATTTCGGGCCGCGTGTACCTTCAGTCGCCGAGAACCAGGTCTGCACCTCCACCGAAAGGTTAAAGGGTCGGTCCGAAAAGGTTAAAGGGGTTAAAGGGGTCGGTCCGAGAATCTTGGAATATCCGGAGGCCAAAGAGGTCGGCCGCGATTTGCAGCGTTTCGCTCTCTTCGCCCTCCTACGCCTGCCATCGCCGGAGCGGCTTCGCGCAGGCAGGCCAATGCGCTTCCACCGTCGCCCTTTCAACTGCGCTCAGGGCTATGGCAGACCAGACGGAGGGCAGGCCAGCCGGTCCGGCATCCAATCCAATCAGGAGCATCCAACACCAACAAACGCATTGCCTGAATCTTGTACCGATGACCATTGCGCAAGCGCGGGAAGCATCACGCAAGGATTTCCCGCTGGTTATACGCGGGGGCGGAAGCGCTCCAGCCGGTCTTTTCCTGCACCAATGCGGCAAACGCCAGGGCAGTCGCGGCTTCGCCATGGGTCACAAAGATGTGGCGCGGCGGCTGAGCACAGGCTTTCAGCCAAGTGAGCAGTTCCTCCCGATCGGCATGCGCCGAGAAACCGTGAAGCTGTTCGACGCGCGCCCGGACTTGATGCCACTGGCCCAAGATCCGCACTTTTTTGGCCCCATCCAGGATCTCCCGCCCGAGCGTGCCCATGGCCTGGTAGCCGACAAATAAAACGGTATTTTCCGGTCGGCTGATGGTGTTCGCCAGGTGATACTTGATCCGTCCGCCGTTGCACATGCCGGAGCCGGCAATGATCACCGCCGGACCGCGTACCTTGTTGATGGCTTTCGATTCATCCACCTTGGAGGTAAAGGTCATGCCCGGAAATTCATACGGCTGGGTTCCCTGCCCCATCAACGCCTTGGCTTCTTCGTCGAACAATTCTTTGTGACGGTTAAAAACCTCCGTGACCCGGATTGCCATGGGGCTGTCAAGAAAGACAGGCAGGCGCGGGATTTTTTTCGCGCGGAGCAAGGCGCTCAGGTAATAGATCAGTTCCTGCGTGCGTTCAATGGCAAAGGCCGGGATCACGACTTTCCCACCCGCCTGCCGCGTCGCATTCAGAATGCGCGCCAGCGCATCCGGGATATCCTCCGTGGCTTCATGGACCCGGTCCCCATACGTTGATTCCATCACCACGTAGTCGGCCGCGCGGCACACGGCGGGATCCTGCAGGATCGGGAGATGACACCGCCCCAGGTCCCCGGTAAAAAGGATGCTGCGTTCAACCGGTGCCGACAACTCGGCCGGTGCCGCGCTTAGATCCAATTTAATCATCGCCGATCCGAGAATATGACCGGCCTCAAAAAAACTGGCTTTGATGCCGCTCGCCACCGACACGGGCGTGCCATAGGCAACCGGCGTCAAGAAAGGTAAAACCGCCTCCGCATCGCGAATTGTATATAGTGGCAGGTCCGGATGAGGCCCCCGCCGTCCTTCCTTTGCATGCCGCTTGGCTTTAGTCAAGGCGTCTTCTTCCTGGATCTTAGCGGAATCCAGGAGAACGATCTGCACGATCTCGGCCGTCGCCGGGGTACAGTACACTTTCCCGCGGAATCCTTCACGGACCAGCTTGGGTAGAAGTCCGCAATGATCCAGGTGGGCATGGGTAAGCAAAACGGCCTTGATACGCGCAGGGGAAACAGGGAATGCCGCCCAGTTCCGATCCCTGAGAGAGCGTTCCTGGTAGAGTCCGCAATCCACCAGCACGGTGGTATCATCCACGTCCACGGCATAGGATGAGCCGGTCACATTTTGCGCCGCACCGAGAAATGTCACAGACATGGCCATAATTCACCTGAAATAGCGGACATGGTTCCACGGTATATTTAGCAGACCTACACCCGTTGGTCAGCAAAAAACGACTAAAAAATGTAATGCGTCAGTTATTTTTGGGGGCATAATACGGTTAAACTATAGCGAGGCGTGTCCGCCGTCAGTGAGACTTGTCCGCCAAAGGCGAGATTCCTCGCTTAAGCTTCCGCCGTCGCCAAGAGGCTATGGCGGGCAGGCGGAATGACCGTTTCTGCGTGTCATGTCGAGCGACTTGTCCGCCATAGCTCCTTGAGCAACGGCAGAAGTCGAGACATCTCCGCTTGGATGGCACAACTTTGCCTGCCCAAAAAATAACTGACGCATTACTAAAAAATGGCAAAGAACACAGGAAGCCAAATGGTACCATGGCATTGTCGTCCACGTAATGGGGGCGCTCCTGACATTTCTTTCTTACATCTGTTTTGACGGCCGCACGAATGGATGTTAGGTTGATTCGCGGGCAAAAGCTGGTTTACGAAGTTACGGAAAAAATGCTGGCCACCATGGCATGAAAAATGGCTTATAGCTCATTATGTCACCCGGATTGAATTCGAAAGAGGATATTGAGCTGGAAATAAACTGCATTCTTGTCTTGGCAAAAGGGAAAAACATTCTGCTTGGTATGGGATGCATCCCGTATTAAAAGTCTATCGATAATATTCTGCCTATCATCGAATACTGCAAATATTGATCTTAAAACGAAAAGGAGACAATGAAACTGGTCGTGTTTTCAAAAGAGCTGAAGGATTTAAGCATTACGCAGATGATTGCCAAAGCCCACAAATTTGGTCTGGAAGGATATGACTTGGCTGTACGCCCCGGTTATGCCGTCAACCCGGATAATGCGGGCACAGAATTGTCCAAAGCGGTTGCGGAATTTAAAAAGGAAAGCCTGGCCATCCCCATGATAACAGCCCGAGGGGATTTGCTGAACACGGACGACCCCGATGTGCGGCCCCTGCTTTCTGCCATGGACAAGGGGGATGTCCGCCTGCTAAAACTGGGATATTACACAATAAAAATGAACGGACGTTTCAATTATTGGCAGGAGGTTGATAAGCTTCGCAAAATATTCGAAAAATGGGCCAAACTTGGCAAAGAATACGGTGTACGGATTCTGTACCACACCCATAGTAGCGCCGGCGACAACGAATATCTTGGTTCCAATGCATCCAATCTTATGCATTTGATTAAAAGCCTGGACCCGGCGGGATTCGGCGCTTACCTTGACGCAGGGCATCTATCCGTTGAGGGCGAACGGTTTTCTTACGCAGTGGCAATTGTGGGGGAATACCTTAAGGCCGTTGCGCTTAAAGACGTTTTAAAAGAATGGGACAACGCCAACGATTGCCCCAAAAAGCGATGGGTCAAGGCAGGCGAAGGGCGTGTGGATTGGAATGCGGTTTTTACAACGCTGGTAAAAACCGGATATAATGGCCCGGCTTCCATTCATTGCGAATACGAACATAAAGGTGTGGATGAATATTTTACGCAGCTGCCCAATGAAGTGGCCTTTTTTCGGCGCAAGCGTGAAATGGCGGAATCCGCAAAATCATAGGAAGATGATAGAATTAAAATGTCTAATTCAAAAGATGTTAGCGTAATTGAAAGCAAGCTGTACTTTCTACCGGTTCATACACGGGTTCCATTAAAGTTCGGCCCGGAGACTGTAACCCGTGTTACCTGCGCGCGTACAAAACTAATTGTGA
>VSJD01000288.1 GCA_008636095.1 Kiritimatiellota bacterium
AAGACTCAAAAGGACGCAAAGCTGAAGGCTGGGGTGAAACCCCGCTTTCGGTGACCTGGGTTTGGCCAAGTTCGCTCGGCTATGAGGAACGCCATGAAGTGCTTAAAAATTTCACCACACGGCTTGCCAAAGCCTGGGCGGGGTACCCCGTGTCCGGCCATCCCATGGAAATCGGTTATCATTTCATTGAAAAGGAATTGCCGAAACTTACCAAGGACTTCAACAAAAACCGCCCGGCCAAGGCACAAATACCTCATTTGGCGGCTTTGGTCTGCAACTCGCTTTTTGATATTGCGCTTCATGATGCTTACGGCAATTTGCACAGGGTTCTGGTTTACAAAACTTACAACAAACAGTATATGAACAAGGACCTGTCGGCCTTCATCACGCCGGCCAAGGGGATGGATGTCCGTTTTAAAGGCAAGTACCCGGCTGATTTTTTAATTGCGAACCCTCCAAAGCAGCTTTTAGCCTGGCATCTTATCGGCGGAGTGGACTTGCTGGACAAATCCGAGCTGACCGGTAAAGAACCCAAAGACGGATATCCTGTTGTTTTGACCGATTGGATTAAGCGGGACAGCCTGAAATGTCTGAAGGTGAAATTGCGCGGGAATGATCCTGTATGGGATTACGATCGCCTGGTCAAAGCGGGAAAAATCGCTCTAAAACAGAACGTGGATTGGCTGACAACCGATTTCAACTGCACGGTCACAAATCCTGCCTATGTGAATGATATTCTGGACCGCTTGATGCACGAATACCCGCGGATTTACGCCATGATTCTTTACGTGGAACAGCCTTTTCCTTACGACCTTGAGAAAAACCGGATTGATGTTCACAGTGTTTCGGCCCGCAAGCCGCTTTTTATGGATGAAAGCGCGCATGATTGGCGCATGATTAAATTGGGACGCTCTCTTGGTTGGACAGGCGTGGCCTTAAAGACCTGCAAAACCCAGACCGGAGCAATACTTTCTGCATGTTGGGCCAAAGCGCATGGAATGACTTTAATGGTTCAGGATCTAACCAATCCCATGCTGGCGCAAATTCCGCATGTGCTTTTGGCCGCCCATGCTGGCACTATTGCCGGTGTGGAAACCAACAGCATGCAGTTTTACCCGCAGGCCTCCAAACCCGAAGAAAAAGTGCATCCGGGGCTATACAAGCGCCGCAGGGGAATGGTGGATTTCAAAACCCTTGGTAAAACCGGGTTCGGTTATTGCCTGGACAAAATAAAAAGAACCTTGCCAAAACAGGTTTGCCAAGGTGTGGTTACTCTAAAATAGCGTTCGATGCTGGGGCAATTTTCATTTGCGGTCCCGAAACCTGCAGCCCCAACATCCTTGCCAGATTATTCGTTTTGCCTTTACCGGCAAAGGCTTGCATAATGGCGCCTTTGAACCCGGATTTTATGATCGGCCAGTGTGCCGCAGATGCGCGGCGGGGACACCGGCGCATGCGCCCCCTTGGAATTTCTGTTTTCTGTCTTCCTTTTTCGGAATCGGGATCGCTATCGACTCCGTCCGTGATATCCGTTCAAGCGTGCGCATAGACGCAATTACAGCGCGTTCGGCAATTCGGTGAACTTGTCCGTCATGATGCCTTTCTTCACATAGACGGGGTGAATTTGACGGCGGAACGCCTGAAGCTGATTAAAAAACAGGATTGATCCGACCACACACCACAGGCCATTCACCGCCACCGTGGCGGGCGCGCCGATCAAGCGTGCCATCAGGCCGGCCAGCAAGCCTCCCAGCGGCACCATCCCCATGAAAGCCATAGAATACAGGCTCATCACGCGGCCCCGCATGTGATCCTCGACCAGCGTTTGAATCAGCGTGTTACTCGACGCCATCTGCACCAGCAAGCCGAAACCAATCACCGGCATGACCAGCACCGACACCCAGACCCAGCGCGACAAGCCCAGGCCAATCAGGCCGAGGCCCATAATCGCCGGCGCCACAGCGATCCAGAGGGACAGACCCCGGACCGATTCCCGCATGGCAAGGAACATGGCGCCCGCCAGCGCACCAAACCCGGTGGCGGCAAACAGCAGGGCGTAAAGCCCGGAACCCTGATGCAGTACCTGTTGGGAAAAAACGGGTAACAGCACGGTATAGGAGGCACCCGAAAGACTGACCAGGGCCAGCAGGAGCAGAACATTCCGGACGGGCGCAAAACCGAAGGCATAATGAATCCCTTCGGTTAAATTTGTCAGGATATTGCCCGTGGCGATGCGGCGCCCGGATGGCTTGACTTTCATGGCCAGTAACGCCGCGATGACGGCCACGTAGCTTACGGCATTGATCAAAAAACAGAAACCGACGCCCAGCGCCTTCAGCAGGACGCCTCCAATGGCCGGCCCAATGATTCGCGCGCCGTTGACCATCATGGAATTTAAGGCAATGGCGTTATTCAGATCACTGGGCTTATCCACCATTTCAATCACGAAGGATTGCCGGGCAGGAACATCGAAAGCATTGATCAGACCCAAGATGAAGGACAGCACGATCAACTGCCCCAGGGTAATCACATGCATCAGGGTCAGCGCGGCCAGAAGCGCGGCCTGGATCATAGCCAAAATCTGCGTTATAATTATCAGACGCCGGCAATCCCAGCGATCGACAAACACGCCCGCCAAGGGCGCCAGCAGAAACGTGGGGATTCGACTGGCAAAGGCGACCACGCCCAGCCATACTGCGCGCACCCCTTCGGGTTGGCCGGCCGTCAAATCGTAGGCCAGCCAGCCGGCGGCAATCATTTGCATCCACGTGCCGATCAGCGAAATACCATGCCCCATGAAGAACAGCTTAAAATTACGGTAATGCAGGGAGCGGAATATCCGTTGGACGCGGGACAAGCCTTTTGCGTCGGATTGAGATTCACTCATACTGAGCCCAATGCGGCTGTTGGCCGCCGCGTCACTAAGCTTACACTTCATAAGCGGGGTGGCAGACAAAATATGTTACCCGCGAAATATCCAATGACCGCAACCCGCCGCCAATCGGTTGACAACCAATCGGTTGACAACGGCGGACAAACCAAATAGCAAGCCGAAAAATAGATGCCCGGCGCGCAAATTGCAAGCGGGAACGCGCGAAGAAATGCAGAATGCAGAAACTAGAAAAAGAAAACAATTGATTTCCGAACAACGCTGGCGTATATTGCTCCGTGTAGTTACACGATATTGGTTTCGGCAACAATAGCATCACTATTAACGAAAGCGAAAATACCATGAAAACTGCCCGCCGGTCTTACAATGGCCCGTATCAGAACGAGTATTTGAATCAGGTGGCCTTTCCCATGGGCGGGATGGGCGCCGGGATGATCTGCCTGGAAGGCTCCGGTGCGTTCTCGCATGTCTCGCTACGCCACAAGCCGGAGGTCTTCAATGAACCGCTGATGTTCGCCGCCCTGCACGTGAAGGGCGTACCCACGGCCCGGGTGCTGGAAGGCCCGGTGCCGATGCGCAAAGCCTTCGGCACGCCGAGTGCGGGCAATGGACTCAGTGGTCGTTCCTATGGCTTGCCCCGTTTCGCGAAGGCATTGTTTACCACCCGGTTTCCCTTCGGGATCGTGCGGCTCGATGACAAAACTATGCCGGTGAAAGTCGAACTTACCGGATGGAGCCCGTTCGTGCCGGGCGACGCCGACAACGCCAGCCTGCCGGTAGCCGGTCTGGAATACCGCCTCATGAACCGTACCAACAAGACCGTTGAGGGCGTCTTTTCCTTCCACGCCCGGAACTTCATGCCGTTCAACGACAAAGACGCCGGTACGGTCAGCCCAATGAAAGGCGGCTTTCTGTTGGGCGTCCCGGCCGTCCCCAAGGCAACGGAATCCACCGATCAGTTCGCGGCGTTCACTCCTTCTTCCGGCGTCAAAACGGATTGCGCCTGGTTCCGCGGAACCTGGTTCGATTTTCTAACCATGCTGTGGAAGAACCTGGTCGCCGGAAAGAGCCAAACCAAAGCTCCGTTTGCCAAAGGTAAAAGCAGCGATGGAGGTAGCTTTTATGTTCCGTTCAAGCTCAACGCCCGCACCGAGCAGACTGTCCGGGTCCTGCTGGCCTGGCATGTGCCTCAGAGCAGCCTATGCCTGGGAGATGATGTCCCGTGCGATTGCAAGCGTGGGGTGAATGAGCCCGCCGCATACGTCCCCTGGTACGCGACGAGGTTCAAGGACATCCACGCGGTGGCCGATTACTGGCGCACCCATTACGACACGCTACGGGCGCGTTCCAAACTCTTCAGTGACTGTTTCTACGACACGACACTGCCACCGGAGGTCGTCGAAGCCGTCGCCGCCAATCTGACGATTCTGAAATCCCCCACCGTCCTGCGCCAGCATGACGGCCGGCTGTGGGGATGGGAAGGTTGTTGCGACACCGCCGGTTGCTGTCACGGTTCCTGCACACACGTATGGAACTACGCCCAGGCACTCTGCCACCTGTTCCCGGACCTGGAGCGGACCTTGCGCGAAACGGAATTTTTCGTGAACCAGGACAACCGCGGGCACCAGACGTTTCGGGCTTCCCTGCCGATTCGGCCTCCCGCGCACAATTTCCACGCCGCCGCTGACGGTCAGCTTGGCGGGATCACAAAGGTCCATCGGGAATGGCGGATCAGCGGCGACACGGCCTGGATGAAAAACCTGTGGCCAAAGGTCAAGCAGAGTCTCGACTACTGTATCGCCACGTGGGATCCCGGCCACACCGGCACGCTAGTTGAGCCGCATCACAATACATACGACATCGAGTTCTGGGGCGCCGACGGAATGTGCACCAGCTTCTACCTCGGCGCGCTCGCCGCCGCCATCCGGATGGGACGGGATAGCAACGCCGACGTCACCCTGTACGAGGAACTGCTCGCCAAAGGGAAAATGGCCATGGCAACGACGCTCTGGAACGGGGAGTTCTTCTTCCAGCGAATCCGGTGGACTGGCCTTCGGGCGGCTGACCCGACGGCAGCACAATCCTTCAACACGAACTACACGCCGGAGGCATTGGCGCTTTTAAAGAAAGAAGGGCCGAAGTATCAGTACGGAAACGGATGCCTGTCCGACGGCGTAATAGGTGACTGGCTGGCCCAATGTAGTGGCGTAGGCCCGGTTCTGGACACGGCAAAGACAGCCCGACACCTGAGGTCGGTGTTCGCGCACAATTTTAAAGAGGATCTCTCCAACCACGCCAACCCGCAACGTCCGAGTTATGCGTTCGGTCAGGAAGGCGGCCTTTTGCTCTGCTCCTGGCCCAAGGGCGGCAAGCTCTCACTGCCGTTCCCCTACAGCGACGAGGTGTGGACGGGTATCGAGTATCAGGTGGCGGCACACCTGATAATGACGGGCCGCGTGCAGGAAGGCATTCAGGTGGTGGCCGCCGCGCGCAAGCGTTATGACGGACGCTGGCGCAATCCGTTCAACGAGTACGAATGCGGCCACTGGTATGCGCGGGCCATGTCGTCCTACAGCCTGCTACAGGCCCTGAGCGGCGCGCGCTACGACGCGGTGGACAAAACGCTCCATCTACAGCCAGCCGTCAAGGGCGACTTCAAAGCGTTCCTCAGCACGGCCACCGGCTTTGGCACGGTCGGCATCAGGAACGGCAAGCCGTTCCTGAAGGTTGTCTCCGGTAAGATTGATGTGGAAAAGATAATTCAGAATCAGACTGACCTCTGACTTCTGTCCTCTGATCTCTGACTGCTGACTTCATCATGATCTCATCGCTCCAGTTGGCCAGGTTGTGCGGGGTATCGCAGGGTACGGTGGATCGGGCCCTGCATACCCGTCCGGAGATCAATGCGGCCACACGGGAAAAAATCCTCAAAATGGCGGAGCGGCATGGATATAAACCTAATCCCGCCGCGCGGGAATTACTGGGCGGCAAACGCACACTGGTAGGCGCGCTGGCGCCGGTAAAGGGAAGTGTCTTTTTCATGGACCTGATGAACGCGATTCGGCAGGTCCTGATCCGGGAACAATTCCGGTTTTACCTCTATCCGTTCTCCGACGAGGCCGATTTTTTCGGGGCCCTGGACGATTTTGCCGCGCGGCGCTGTGCGGCCCTGATAACCGTCCCACCGCGGGAAGGGCTCAAGCTGAGCATGCGGCAAACCGCGCACCAGCCCATTATCACCTTGCTCAGCCCATGCCGAGGCGCGCCGACTCATTTTGTGGCGCCCGACGAGACGGCCACCGGCCGGCAGGCTGTGGAATATCTGTGGCGCAAGGGACATCGCCGCATCCTGCATTTAACCTATCATCGGGAAGCCACCGCCATCCGCGATCGTGCCAAAGGCTACCGTCAAGCCATGCGCCGGCGGAACGCCGCACCGGATGTCCGGAAAGTGGCGGATGACCTTGCCATCATGCGTGCCATCCGCGCTTATCGGCCGAGCGCCGTTTTCTGCCACAACGATTGGCTGGCCCTGAAGACGATCCGCGCATTGAACCAGGCGGGCTTGCGGGTCCCGGACGATATCTCCGTGCTCGGGGTGGACAACAGCCCCACGTTTGCCGATCTGTGTCCGGATATCAGCACCCTGCAATATCCCATGACCGCCGTGGCCGAACGCTGTCTGGCCATCATCAAGGGTGGCTTCGCCCAAAGCGGCTTCACCGCCGGGCCGGTCGGCCGCTTTGAAATCGTGGAACACCGGACCGTTGGCCTGCCCTGAGCTAACCTGTGGTGAGCGTAGTCGAACCAGTCGAAGGGAAGGGTGCACCCGAGAGGAGTTGAACCTCCACGGCCGTGAGGCCACTAGAACCTGAATCTAGCGTGTATGCCAATTTCACCACGGGTGCGTAAAACGCGAATACCATACCATGCATTGAACCCGTGTCAAGCGTCCCCCACGCGAACCCCGATCCGCACGGAAGTGTGCAGAGCGGGAATGGTTGACGGAAAATTTACGCTCTCCGCTTCACGCTGAACACGTTTCACTGGTTCTGCAGGACGTCCAACATGGCGGCAATGTTCTCGGGCTTGGCATCGCCGGGAATAGCGTGCGCGGGCGCCGCAATGTAGCCGCCCTGTTCGCCGACGACCTTCAGCAGTTCGCGGACTTCCTTTTTGACCTGCGCCACCGTCCCAAACGGCAAGAGGCGCTGGGTACTGATCCCGCCGAAAAACACAAGGCGTCGGCCGAATTGCTTTTTCATCGTTACAGGGTCCATGACTTCCGGCTGGAAGGGATTAAAAACATCCAGTCCGGCTTCGATAAGATCGGGGAATATTTCCTGGACCTTGCCGCAGGAATGAATGAAGACAAACTTGTTCCGCGCCTTGACGGCCTGGTACATCTGCCTGACCCGCGGATAGACAAACTGACGCCAGAGTTCCGGCCCCATGATCAGGCCGGTCTGCTGACCCCAGTCGTCGCCGAATTCCATGGCATCAATATCCAGGCGGCAGGCATTTTCAATCACCCGTAAATTATAGGCAAGGATCCGGTCCAGCAAGGTATGGATAAAGTCGGGATCAGCGACCATGGCCATGAGCACATTTTCCATGCCGGCCAGGGTCCAGGCCCGTTCGAACAGGCTGAACCCGATACAGCCGACAACGAAGCGTTCGCCTTTGCCGGCGGCCAGGGAATCCCGGAGCGTCTGGTAACGCGAGGGATCATCCGGGTCCGGCATGCGATACGTGCGAACATTGTCCGGCATCACACAGGTATTGCAGACCACGCCAATATCCTTGTCCACGGAGCGGTTCCACTGGACACCGAATTGGTCCTCCCAGATATCCGGCGCCGTTTCGCGCCACGCGCTGGCCGGTGGTATTACACATCTAGTCAGGCAATTCCCCATAGATGCCAATCGGTCGGCGCCGGCGTAAGTCTGGAATCGTACCAGGGCTTTTTGGGTAAATTCAATATGGTAAGGGACCCGATCCGGCTGCTGATGCTTAAGGGTGGCCAATACGCGCTCACGGTTAGTCATGGATTTTGCTCCTGTTATCTGCTCATTGATTTTTATCCGGCGACTGCATAAACTGACCCAACATTCCGCCCGTGCCTATTTTCTTTTTGGCCTTGTCCAAGGCCGCCTTGTCTTCCGCCGTTGTTGCCGCCGGCGACGCAGTCTCAATCCCTTCCGGGACCGTGATCTGCCCATTGGGCTGTTGCGCCAGGCTGGCCCGGCCCCGGGTGCCTATATAGGTCTTGGCAAACAACTGCACGCCAAACGGCGTAAAGGCCGTATGCACAAACCCCATGCCCATGGTTTGAAATAAAACGTGCACGTTGCCGGCCTCATCCACCTTGATTTCGGTTGGCCGTATCCGGACGACGCGTCCAAGGTTAAACATACCGTATACGGTCTTATCGGCATCTTCGATCCGCAAATAAATATTTTCGACGCCGTCTCTCTGAAAATATGAGAGAATGTAGGTGCGCATAGCGTGCGTATCTCCGGGAAACCCGGCCGTCAGGCGCTGGAATTCGAAGCCACCTACTACTTCCAGAGTCGCCTCCGGCGAGACATAGTGAGCACCGTTCATCTCCACGCCGGCGCGCATTTTATATAGCCCCTGACTCCGAATGGCATACAGGCGGGGCACATTAAATCCAAACGTGCGGACTTCGCCCGGCATAATTTCCACATCGCTCACCAGGGGGGCGTCGTCGCGCCGGGGGATGATCCGGCTGCCGTCGCGTTCGACATCGAGCCAGAACCGGACCGGACCACGGTTAGAATCCATCGACAGCACCTGGCCGCTGTTGTTATGAATAACAACCGTGGCGATGACATCCTCGTACAGGAGTGCCTTGGCAAACGGCAGTGTCAGGGTGATCGCAACTTGGGCCGCTACCCAGGCCGGAACAGCCATCAGACCGATCACCGCACCAAGTCCCATTTTCCATTGCCGGTTGATTATCATGGGCATCTTGCTCCCTTAACGCACATTCCAGCCACGGCCAATTTTTCCTTTACTTTAGTTCGCAATACCGGCAATATAACTGTTAATAACAGATAACTCAATGTGAATATCCGACCTAATCCGCATGTAACAACGCGCGGTTGATGGTCAATAGTTCATGCTGAATGACTCAATCCCGACGTGATAAAGCCATGCATTCTGTCAGACCGCATCAACCATTCTTTATGAACAGCCCATGGATTTGCACAACCATCAAGAGAATTCGGCCGAACCCTGGCTAAGTGATGTGTTCAATCACTCGCCGGATATGATCATCGTCCTGGACCGCGAGGGCATCATCCGGAACGCCAACGTGGCTTTCCAGACTTTCTGCGAGCGGAGCGCCTCCTTGTTGCTGGGATGTAAAACAACCGAGTTCATCCCCGCCGAAAAGCGCAGCCAGTGGACGCACGATCTTAACAAGCTGACCAGCGGGGAATGGACCAGCCTGGACGGCACATTGATCGGCGCTAAAGACCGCGCCGTGCCGTGCCATATCGCCCTTATTGCGCATAGTACCCATGCCGGGCAGCCCGTCGCGATTTTACATCTTCAGGACGTCTCCGTCTATCAGACCGTGGAACGGGCCATGGTCACAGCCCAGGGACAATGGGAACGCTCGTTCGACGCCATTGCCGACTACATGTGTCTACTGGATCTATCCGGCCACATCCTGCGGGCCAACCACGCCATGACCAAGCGCTTCAAGCCGCTGTATGGCAATCTGGTCGGGTGCGATTATCGCAGAATCTTCGGCGTGGCTGATGCATCGGCGAAAGGGCCCGCCATGCCTTACGCGGTGGAGGCCTCGCCCTTTGTAATCCCGAAAATCGAATTACCAAATCTGAAAGGCTGGTTCACTGTCTCGTCCTTCCCCTTAAAGGACGAGCACGAAGCCATCACGGGTGTCGTGTTCATTGTCCGGGATATCACCGACCAGCACGCCACAGCGGAGGCCCTTAAAAAAGCCGTAGTAAATCAGCATCAGACTTCCAAGATGGAAGCCATCGGCCGGTTGGCCGGCGGCATTGCCCACGATTTCAACAATATGTTGACTTCCGTCCTGGGCTACAGCTCACTCATGCTGAAAACGACCAAGCCGGACGATCCCCGGTGCAATGACATCCATGAAATTATCCTGGCGGCGGAACGGGCCACGGCGCTCACCCGGCAACTGCTGGATTTCAGCCGCAACCAGGCCATCGAAACCAAGAACGTGAGCCTGAACGCCATTATCCAGAACATGCAAGAATTCCTGGGCCGCACGCTCGGCGAAAAGATCAAGCTGAATATGCGCCTGGATCCGAACCTGCGCAACATCAAGGCCGATATTTCGCGCCTGGAACAGGTGATTATTAACCTGGCCGTGAATGCCCGCGACGCCATGTCCAGCGGCGGCCAGCTGATGATTGAAACCGCCAACCTGAGTCTCGATCAGAACTTCTGCGCCACGCACCCGGATCTGGCACCAGGCAATTATGTCGAGTTGGAAGTCAGCGACACGGGGTGCGGAATGCCGCCCAAGGTTCTGGAGCACCTGTTCGAGCCCTTTTTCACGACCAAGGCCAAAGGCAAGGGCACGGGATTAGGGTTGACGACAACCTACGGTATTGTCAAGCAATTCGGCGGCCACATTGCGGTATATTCGGAAGTCGGTCGAGGTACCACGTTCAAGCTCTATTTTTCGGAATCGCATGAAGCGGGCGAGGCTGTGTCGCCCGCCACGCAAGAATCCGTTCTCCTGCGCGGCAATGAAACGATCATGGTGGTTGATGATGAGGCCAATATCGTCACCATGGTCAGCCAGATTCTGACCGAGCTGGGCTATCACGTCATTTCCGCCACCAGCGGACGCGATGCGCTGATCCTCAGCGACCAGCACGTCAAGACAATTGACATGGTGCTTACGGATATTATTATGCCGGAGTTAAACGGGCCCGACCTCGTCCGGATGCTGCGCCAGAAACGGCCGGACCTTAAAGCGTTATACATGTCGGGTTATGCTAACAATGCCGCTGCGAAGATTGGCGTGCTTAAACCCGACACGGCCTTTTTACAGAAACCGTTCAGCTCGGAAACCATGACCCATTGCATCAGAAAAGTCTTGGACGCGCCGGGGAAATAATGCATGATAGAAGTCAGAAGTCAGAAGTCAGAAGTCAGAAGTCAGAAGTCAGAAGTCAGAAGTCAGAAGTCAGAAGTCAGAAGGCTAAGCAAGGAGTTTTATACCCGTGAAGGCAGATCGCGCGATGGTTTCGTTTATGGCCTCGGCGGCGCACGCCGGCCTTACGTTTGACGACGTCTCGCTGATTCCCCGCTATGCCGATTTCCTGCCGAAAGAGACCGATATCAGCAGTCGGTTCACTGCGCGTATTCCTGTCAATATCCCCTTTGTCAGTGCATCCATGGATACCGTGACCGAAAGCAAGATGGCGATTGCCATGGCAATGTTAGGCGGTATTGGCATCATTCATAAGAACCTGGATATTACCCGGCAAGGCCGCGAGGTGGAAGCCGTCAAGCATCACCTGAACGGGCTGATCCGCCACCCAATTACCTTCCGTTCCAACGACACGCTCCAGCAAGTCAAGGCCCGCAAGGCTGAAAAAGGATACAGCTTTTCGGGGTTCCCCGTGCTGGACGAGAACGACCACGTCGTAGGAATCCTGACAGCGGCGGACTCCAAATTTGCCCACGATCCGGATGCGCGCGTGGCCGATATCATGACGACGGCCATCATCACCGCACCGCCGGACACCTCGCTCCAGGACGCCTACACCATCATGAAGCGCAACAAGATCGGGAAACTCCCGCTGGTGGAAAACGGCCGCCTGGTGGGGCTTTACAGTTTTTCGGACGTCAGCATCCTGATCGAAAATGCCCAACCGCTCTTCAACCGGGACGCCCGGCACCGCCTGCGGGTTGGCGCGGCCGTGGGCCCCGATGACCAGGAACGCGCGGAAGCGTTGGCCGCCAAGGACGTGGATGTCATGGTTATTGATACGGCGCACGGTCACAGCCAGGGCGTCATCGCCATGTGCCAATGGATCAAGCGCCGCTATCCGGAGATTGACGTGGTAGCGGGCAATATTGCCACGGGCGAGGCGGCCGCGGCCCTGCGCAAGGCCGGCGCCGATGCCGTGAAAGTGGGCATTGGGCCCGGTTCGATTTGTACGACGCGCGTGGTGGCCGGGGTCGGTATTCCGCAGATTTCCGCCATTTATGAATGCGCCCAGGCTCTGCGGGGTGAGATTCCGATCATCGCCGACGGCGGCATCCGGTATTCGGGCGATGTGCCCAAGGCCATTGCCGCTGGCGCGGACACGGTCATGATGGGCTCTACCCTCGCGGGCACCAACGAAAGCCCGGGTGAAAAAATCATTCACCAGGGCCGGCAATACGTGGTCTATCGCGGAATGGGAAGCCTGGCGGCCATGAAAACCGCCCTGGGCAGTCGCGAACGTTATGGCCAGGCCGATGCGCACGACGACGAATTGATCCCGCAAGGCGTGGAAGGCATTGTGCCATTTTCCGGCAGTCTTGAAAAAGTACTCACGCAGTTCTGCGGCGGCCTGAGGGCGGGCTTAGGCTATTGCGGGTGCCGGACCATTGCCGACCTCCAACAGCGTGCCAGCTTCGTTCGCGTTTCGCCGGCCGGCGTTCGCGAGGCCCATGCCCATGATGTAAAAATCATCAAGGAAGCCCCCAACTACAGCGCCAATGCCCTGGAATCGTGAGGGCGTTGACGATTTTTCTGGTTCTCCGCTCTTAATCCTTCAGATTGCAGGCAATACTTGCGTTCGGATGTGGTGGCGCGATTAGCCAAGGTTCTGGAGATATCATCCGATGAACTTAGGAGAACCCGGAACCAACGGCCACCTGGTGGAGGCGATCGGCTAATTCGACTCCAGGCAGCACATCGGCCGGACTGGGCGCGGGCAGGGGACACTGCGCACGCAGTGCATTTACAAACGCCGCCGTCTCGTCATACGTGCCGTTGCGAATATATTCCGGCTGATCGGGCGGCATGGCCTCCATGCGCTCCAAGCGGTCAGCCTTATACAGCTCCACGCGCCAGGGATGCACGGAGCCGGTGCAACAATTAATGCAGTATTCGTCGCCAATCAACTGCAAACATTCCTGAACACGCCCGGCGCAGGGAACCAGTTCCACCATCACCACCGCACCACCGGCGCCCGTCAAACAGGCGGAAACGCCGGATCCTCCGACGATTGGCACACGCCGGGCCGCGTTTTCCGCCAGAACCAGCGGACCGGCCAGTGACCATAGCAGGTCCACCAGGTGAATTCCGGTGGACCAGACAAATTCCGGTTCCGTGCGCTTGGTTCGCAACATACTGCCGCAGATGGATCGAAGCGGCCCTTGCTCCTGGCGCCACGCAGCGGCCAGACGCACCCCGGGATCAAATCTCCGGTTCATCGAAACCATGATCGGCACCCGGGACGCTGAAGCCGCCGCCACTAATTCGCGCGCCCCGCGCACTGTCACGCCAATCGGCTTTTCAATCAGCAGCGGAATCTTACGCGGTAGGAGCTGACGCATAACGGTCAGGATGGCTGTCGCCGGCACAATGATTAAGGCGGCATCCAGGGGTAATTTTTCCAGCGCCGCAACCGTCCGGCAACTGTGCTGGAACCCAAACTTGGCACACGCGGTTTCTGCGCAGTCCTTATCCAGATCGCACACCGCCATCAAGGTTATCTCCCCGGCATGCTCGCGCGCCAACCGGGCCAGGGCTGGCGCATGGTACGCCACGCTGTGCGCGCCCGCCCCGATCAAGCCTATGTTTAGCATGCGTCCCCCTGAATTAAATGCGTGATTAATTTCTAGTCAAGGATATTCAAAATTTGTTTGCCCGCGACACGAAATAACGCTCAATGGAATTTAAATCAACTGATTTAGTGGAAATGATTTTTCAGGCTTTGGCATCGGCCATCCTGTCTTGGACAGCATTGGGCAACCTAGAATTCAACAACCCGTTCAATATGTGATTTTGCAATTAATAATGGGCGCTTTACGACCTGAAGCCCGTTGTCTTGGACCGTAATACTTACGTTGATTCAAAGAAAACGAAGTATAAGGAACCTGTTTTCTTCTTAAAATGCGCCGAAGAAGATGCTGGAGAAGGTGACGATCGGGGACGTCTCGCGAATTTCGTCAACCGTGGCGCGGATATCGTTGATCATCTGCTTGACCTCCACGTAGAGGCTTTCGTCATTGACCAGCAGGCCCAGCGTGCCTTCGCCGTGGTTGATCTTGTCGGTAATCTCGTTCAGGTTCGCCAGCGAGGCCCGGGCATCGTTGTAGAGCACATCTTCATTGACCAGCTTGCCAATGGTCCCCTGCCCGGAGTTGATTTTGCCGGTAATGTCCTTGAGGTCCGCGGCCACGGCCGACACCAACGCCATGACGTCCTTGGGTGTTTGGCCCTTGACGGCCGTGCCCGGCGCCAGCCCTTCCAAAGCCGGGTTGCCTTCGCTGATCTGCATATAGCGCCCGCCCAGCACGGACGAAAAAACAATATCGATGGAATAATCTTTCTTCAGGTGGATCGGCCGCTGCAGGGCCGCAACCACGCGCACACCATCGTCTTGCAGTATCATGGTCTTAACCTTGCCCACGGTCATGCCGCGCATGACCACGTTATCACCATCGCGCAGGCCCATAACATCGGCAAAAACCACCTCGAAAGGATATGCCTTCTGAAACACATTTTCGCGGCTGAGCACAATGGTAAATACGCAAAGGCTCAGCAGCGCCACGAACATGAACGTCCCGACCAGCACTTCCATGCTCAATTCCCGCATTCTATTGCGTCTCATGATCAGTCCTTTCCCAAGCTCCGCGTTGAGTGATATATTGCGCATCCAAAAATCTTTTTACAATCTCATTTTGCGACCGGATGAAGTCCCTCGGCCGCGAAATCTCGAGAATGCGCCCATCGTAAATCATGGCAATGCGCGTCCCAATGGCCAGTGCGCTGAAGAGATCGTGCGTCACGACCACGCTGGTCACCTTCAGCTCCAGGCGCATCCGGTCAATCAACTGGTCAATGGCGCGCGATGTGACCGGGTCCAGCCCGGAAGTCGGCTCGTCATACAGAATGATATCCGGGTTCATGACGATGGCGCGGGCCAAACCCACGCGCTTGCGCATGCCGCCGGAGAGTTCTGACGGCATGGCATCATGAACGCCATCCAGGTTGACCTGGCGCAGTTTTTCCTCGACACGTTTTTCTATGGCGGCGTTGCTCATATTCGTCTTCTCGCGCAGGGGCAAGGCCACGTTATCAAACACGCTCATCCATTCCAGCAGGGCCGCATCCTGGAACAACATGCCAAACTTTTCCCGCAGGCGCACCAGATCGGCGCCGGAGGCCGTGCTCATGAGCTCGTCACCCACATAAATTTTACCGATGTCCGGCGTAAGCAGGCGAATCATGTGCTTCAACGTGACGCTCTTGCCCGCACCGGAAAAGCCGACAATCACGAAGGTCTCACCGCGCTCAACCTTAAAATTAACGGAATCCAGCACCTTGCGCTCGCCGAAATACTTGATGACATGTTCAAAACGGATCATTGGTAAAACAACCTCGTAATGATATACCCGACCACGAGAATGGCCAGAAATGAAATAACCACACTGCGGCGCGTGGCCCGGCCCACCCCTACCGCACCCTCCGTGGTGGCAAAGCCCTCGTAACAGCAGATCGTCGTGATCATGATGCCAAATACAAACGACTTGAGCAGGCCCACGTAAAGATCCTTGTTTTCCGCCCAGCGGAGCGCGTTGTCAATGTAGGCGGGGACCGATACTCCCAACTGGGTCGAGCCGACAATTGCGCCTCCGACCACCCCCAGCATACAGGCGTAAAACGTCAGGATGGGCGTCATGATCATCATGGCCGCCAAGCGGGGCATAACCAGGAAACGCACGGGGCTGATGGACATGACCTCCAAGGCCGCGATTTCCTCCGAAACCGTCATGGTCCCCAGTTCCGCCGCCATGGCCGAACCCACGCTGGCCGCCAGAATCAGGGCCGTCATAAAGGGCCCCATTTCCCGCAGCATGGTGACCATAACCGCCAGGCCGATATTGACCTCCTGTCCATACTTGCGCAGTTCGAGCCCCATCTGCAGGGCCAGGATCATGCCGGTGAACATGGCCACCACGGAAATCACGCCCAAGCTCTTGATCCCGGTGATATAGAGCTGTTGCAGGACCACGGGACGTGAGCGCTTGCTAAAGACGAACCGCAGGCTGAGCACCGCTTCCCAGAGGATCAACAGCGCCCGGCCCGCATTGCGGCAGGCCAGCAGGACGGACCGCCCCAGTCGCCCGCGCAGGTTACTGGGCGGCGGCAAGAATTCCGGTTCATGCGTGATCATGGTTGACTACCAAAGTGAAACTGGAAATTCGACATTCAAAATTGGCGCCGAACAGGAATCGTTCTCCCAAATTTCAAATTTTCGCTTTCCAGTTTTATGTTTTTTATTTCAATTTTCTAATTTCAATTTTCTAATTTCAAACATCAACTTCAGAACTTCAGAAAGTACAATACCCGAATCGTTTTCTTTGCGCCAGCACGTTCATAGCCCACCAGCCCTTTCAGCAGCGACCAGCTTGCATCCGCTCCGTCGGCCGTGCGGTCAACTGCAAAGAGCGGAAACACCGAAATGTGCTTCTGGCCGGCTTCGGACCGGCGCCAGCGGAACAGGCCCCAAAGCAGTTCATCCTCTTTTACGCCCTTACAGGATGCATGCGAATACAGCGTCCACAATGCCGCGTAATTCCGCTCGATGTATTCGTAATCCATAAAGGGAAACAGGCTGAGCACACGCAAATGGAAGCGGTCGGGCCCGCTCTGGCTGGAAAACAGCGGCCAGACCTTGAGCGAGCGCGACACCATGTCCCACTGTCCCGGCGTTTCGCGCGACGGCTTGTGTTCGCTCGTATAATACAAGATCGGCATCAGCATGATCCGCGCGCGCTCCTCCAGCGGGCTGTAGCGCCACGCCTGCCGGTAGAGCGGCCATAGGACAAAAGCGGAATCATTGCCTTCCATGGATTTGTGACCCCAGAGCGGCCAGAAATACAGTCGGTTCACCTCGCCGGAACTCCATTGGAACAACGGCCAGGGACAGTTCACTTCGCTTTTTTTAGCACCCTTGGAAAACCGGGTCAGGGGCGGCACGACCATCCAGGTTTCCTGGTCATTCAGCTTGAGATGCCCGACCAGCGGAAATAATATATAGCCGCTCCCGGAAGATTTTGGATAACCATATTTTACCGAGGACCAGAACGGCCAGAGTATAAAACGCTTTTCATAATCCATCCGGAACCGGGTGATCCCGTAAACGGGGAAGACGCGGAAACGGTCATGGCCCCCACCCCAGGTATAGGAAACAATCGGCCACAGCCAGGAACGGGTTTCGGCCTGATTGGTTCGATTATACATCGTCAGCGGGAACAGCACAAACCACGTTTCATCCCAACCGAGGAAATCGCGAATAACGCCGCCAATCGGGACCACCGCCAGGTAGGGTTTGCCGTCCAGGCCGCGACCCTGGAAATAGAACGGGAAAAGACAAAACCGATAACGGCCATCCGGATCGTTCACATCGTAATCGTTCCGGTACAAGAGCACCATGAATTGCCACATGCTCTGATTATCAATCTGCTTCTTTACCCAGACCGGCCAAAGCATATTGGCCTCACTACGCTTACGGTCGGGATCATCAATCGAGCTGTAGAGCGGATGTGCCGCCCAGAACACCTGACCACTGGACGCCTGATTCCATTCCCAAAACGGCCCCAGCGCCCGAGTGCGCGAGCGGCCGAATACGTCCGTATCGCGCGAGAACAGCGGCGCAAAATCCACGTCCGCCGCGCCGGCAAGCATGGCCGCAAAAATAGCGACCAGGAAAATCACAAACCGTACATAGCGCCCAAAGTTCATGGGGCAAGACTATACCACATCCCCGGCCTTTGGCCATAGTCACGAATTAATTTTCTTCCATTGGGCAATAAGTTCAAGTATTTGATTAGCACCTTAAGTATACAGAACCGCGAAAAAAGAAAATCAGGCGGCGGAATCAAGCAAAGGAAAACATCACACAGAGGTCACAAAGGTTAAATGAGAAGGCTGATCTCCCTATCTGCGAGCTGTGATATAATCACGCTCAAAGTTAAAACGGCCTTGGTAGGCCATAACGCATAAGGAGACCAGCCATGAAAAAAGGTATCACGATCGGGATGGATTTGGGAGACAAAAAACATCAGGTATGCGTTTTGAATAAAGCGGGAGAGATTGTTGCCGAAGAGGAAGTTGCCGGCAACCGCGCGGCGATGGCGAGC
>VSJD01000263.1 GCA_008636095.1 Kiritimatiellota bacterium
ACCGCTTATCAACTGGTTGTACAGCGCGGCCGAGCCGCTGGTGTAAGTAATCAGTTTTGTGCCGGACCCGTTTTCGGTGTAGCGATCATAAATGGTGGGATAACCGGACATCCCCCAGGTTGCGGTACTGCCCGAAACGGACATGGACCCTATGAATCCCAGTCCGTGGCACATCTCGTGCATGATGACCTGGACAAAGTCAATCTTGTCCGCGGGACAAGTCCCCGTTCCGTAATACCAACCCGTGAACTGGGCGTTATAGGCTATCACAATTTCTTCCGTGCCGCCGTTCAGGTCGCTGCCATATAAGGCGTTGGCAATGGCTACCGGATAATACGTGCTGGCCTGAGGGGCGCTGGTAAAGTCCTTATAATAACTGCGTGCACCGCCATGACCCAGAATCCCGCCGGTGCCCATGTTTGCCCAGCAGGCGCTGATCTTAATCGGCACGGTGGAATTCAGGAGCGTGCCCCAGATATTGGCGGCATAAGTAAATGCCGCCTTGGCATCCTCCGGCCAACCGACGCAAACGTCACCGTAATAGTTAACTTCGCCTGTGTTCAGGTATTGAATCGTGAACGTGGCGGTTTTCGGCTGTGTGGCGAAATTAGCCGGCGGAGCGACACGATACTGCGGCAACCCCTTTTCGCCAACCATCACCTTGACCGGTTGCGGTGCATCCGCATCCGACATCGCCATGCCCTCCGGGCGCAGCGGGCCCATGGCCGTCTGGCCGACGGCGCCTTGCGCGAAAATGAACGCAAACACCACGAGGCCAATAGTTAAGAAATGATACCTTTTCATGACTCGGTCCTCCTTGTTGAATAAACTATACGCTATGAATTACAATTGGTTATGTTTATAACATAATACATTGCCCGGTTAAGTCAAGAAAAAAAATAGGAACAGAAATAGGAACAGAAAAAACAGGAAAACGCTTTTCTGCTTCCCCTGCCAACCATTCGGCAATCCAGCCATAAATCCTTGTGTAACTGAACGCGGTTTGCGAGAATGAAACGAATGAAACATTACCCGACAATCATGGGGATAGCGGTTGGATTATGGGTCTTAGTCCTGCCTGGCTGGGCGTTTCGGGCGGATGATGCGCCGTGTTCCAAGCACGCCGCGGCCGCCGTCTCTTCTACTGTGGCTACCGCTATGAAACCGGAAGTTGTCCGTGCGCCGAACGCCGATCAGGTGTCGGCGGTGAATGCCCTGCCGAACATCGCGGTCCAGTGGGATACAAAAACTGGAGCGCCGGCTTCCCTGCGCGGTGCAGGGCTGGCGGAGTGGAAGATGGGCGGCAAGGGGGTGGTGTTCAGCGGCGGGCGTGACTATGCCCAGGACGCAGTCGCGGTTCTGGAGCGGCTCTCGGCGGTCTACCGGATAAATAATGCCGCGCATGAATTTGCCGTCTATCGCGTGGATACCGATGACCTTGGTTTTCACCACGCGCGCCTGCGCCAGACGACCGGTGGTTTGCGCGTGATCGGCGGCGAGCTGATTGTGCATTTTGATCGCAGTGGCCAGCCATACCAGGTCAACGGGCGCTATATTCCGGACGTGGTTGTGAATACGGTGCCGGCCATTGACTTGGCCACGGCGGTGGTTGTGGCCCAAAGGGATTTGGCGGCAATGGATAAACCCTCCGGTAATGTTTTGGGAACCCCTGAACTCGTGATTTACGCGCGGGACGATACGCCGACGCTGGCCTACGCAATGACGCTGGTCTATGCAGACACCCAAGGGGGAGCAGGTTGTTGGCGCTATTGGATTGATGCGCAAAATGGCGCGGTGATCAACCGGTTTAATGATATCCGCAAAGCGCGTGTGCCAGCGGCAACAAGTGATACCCCAATCTCCGGCAGTCTCAACACGGGCGAAGGCGGCACATCGGTAACAGTCGAAGGAGATTTTAGCAGTGGTTTTTACTGGCTGCGTTACACCGCACTACATTGGGAAATATATGATTATCCCAACAGCAGAACCGCCCGCAACAACTCGGCAAGCTGGCTAACGACCATATCAAGCCGGTCGGAAATATCAGCAGCCTATAATTTCAAACTCATTCAAACCTATTATTACAATGTCCACAATCGCAACAGTTATGATAATTCCGGCGCAAGGGCCACTGCCAATGTCCATGTTTCGGGCGGCACGGACAACGCTTATTGGGATCCGGACACACAGCAGTTTTATTTTTATCCCGGCAGCAGTTGGGGGGAACTGACGGTGCTCGATGTATGCGGGCATGAATTTACGCATGCTGTCACGGAAAACACTGCTGATCTTATTTATCAAAACGAGTCGGGCGCGCTCAATGAATCATTTTCAGATATTTTCGGCACACTCATTGAATTTGACTATCAGCCGGATGGGCGCAGCGTATATCCTGAACGTACAGCCGGACAGGCCGACTGGCTGATAGGCGAAGATTGCACTTATCCGGATGTTGTAGCTTTGCGTGACATGTGTAATCCCCAGCGTTACAACGATCCGAGCAAATACCGCGGAACATATTGGTATTATGGCGGCGGCGACAATGGCGGCGTGCATTATAACTGCGGCGTGCAGAACCACATGACTTACCTGCTCGCAGAGGGTGGGAATGGCGTCAACGACGGCATTGCCTATGACATAACCGGGATCGGGATTACCAACGTGCGCCAGGTAGCCTACCGGGCCCTGACCATGTATTGCGTGCCGAGCACCGATTACCGCGCGGTGCGGATTGCCTGGCTTTCTGCGGCCCAGGATCTCAACCTTGCTTGGACGACAAGTGTGCAGGCCGCCTGGTCGGCGGTTGGGGTGTATGGCATTACCCCGCCGACGCCGCCCACATCGACCTCGAACCTGTGCGCACTGGGGCTTAACAATGATTACGATGGCGACCAGTGCGGCGACTTCACGCTGTATGATACCCGCTACGGTGATTGGCATATCTGGTCGTCACGGAACCAGAACTTGCTGGCCAACGGTGCGAATTTCGGATCCAGCAATTATCTGCCGGTGCCGGGTGACTATAACGGCTGCGGAAAGTCGGATGCGCTCATCTATTGGCCGCGCGAGGGCTGGTGGAGCGTGTTTTACCTTGAGAATGGCATGATCGAAACCACGACCGGGTTTGGCGGCGATGCGTTTATTCCTGTGCCCGGTGATTACAACGGCGATAGGTTCACGGATTTTGCGCTCTATGATACGAACAACAGGACGTGGTATGTTTTATCAGCGCGCGACCGCACATGGCTGGTATATGGCGGAATTTTCGGCGCCCCGGGATTTTTCCCCGTGCCGGGTGATTACGATGGCGATGGCCGATCAGACTATGCCCTGTATTTGGAAGCCACGGGCGACTGGTACGTTTTTTATGCCCAGAACGGCAGAATCGATCACTTCAATGTTGGCGGCCCTCGCCAGGTACCCGTGCCCGGGGATTACGACGGTGACGGTGTGTCGGATTTCGCGCTCTATGACTACTGGTATGGCGACTGGAATATCTATTCGCCCGTGGCGGGTTGGGTGATGAACAAATATCGTTGGGGCGGGTCTTCCTGCATTCCGGTTTCCGGCGATTTCGATGGTGACGGGGTTTCTGACCTGGTGGTGTATGACCGCGATCAGGCCGAGTGGTTCATTCATTATTATAATGGCGTTGCGCGGCGCCTGACTAATTTCGGTGGAACATACATGGTGCCGGTAGTATATTGGCCGCTATATGGGTATATGTGACCTGCATGAACGCAAGCGAATCCATCGAAGCCCTGCGAAAGCAATGGGGTAAAAAACTCTTCATCCTGGGGCACTATTACCAGCAGGACGAAGTGCTCCAGCATGCGGATGTCACCGGCGATTCGCTGGAATTATCGCGCCGCGCCGCCGCCGAAAGGGAGGCCGAGCGGATCGTTTTCTGCGGCGTGCATTTCATGGCGGAATCGGCGGATATCTTGCGCGGCCCGCACCAGGCGATTTACATGCCGGATATCCATGCCGGCTGCCCCATGGCCGACATGGCGCCCCTGCGCGAGGTTCAGCAGGTCTGGAAGGAGATCCAAGCGGTGACAACCGGCTGGGTCCCGGTAGTCTATGTCAACAGTTCCGCCGCCGTCAAAGCCTTTTGCGGCGAGCATGGCGGCAGTACCTGCACGTCGAGCAACGCGGCCAAGGTGTTTCAATGGGTGTTCAATCAGGGCAAGCGCATTCTGTTTATCCCCGACGAACACCTTGGGACGAATACGGCGCGTGACCTGGGAATGCCGGATGAGGCTGTGGCGGTTTATGATCCCGGTAAAAAATGGGGTGGGGTGGGTATGGAAGGCATTGCCTGCGCGCGGGTGCTGGTTTGGAAGGGATATTGCCACGTGCATACCTTTACAGTGGACGACATAACGTCGGCCCGCCAACGGTATCCGGGAGCGCGCATCATTGTGCATCCGGAAACGCCGGCCTCTGCCGCCCGCCTGGCAGATGCCCATGGCTCCACTTCCCAGATCATCAGATATGTCGCGGCGGCACCGGCAGGGACAACCGTGGTCATTGGCACGGAATTGCACCTGGTGGACCGGTTAGCGCGCCAGCATCGCGGGCGGCTGACGATCTTGCCGCTCCGGCAATCGGTCTGCCGGAATATGATCCTGACGACGGAAGCCAAGCTTCTGGCCCTGCTGGAACAGTGGTCGGAGGAGCAAATCGTGCGCGTGAGCGAGCCGCTGCGCCTGAACGCCCGCAAAGCCTTGGCCAGAATGCTGGAAGTGAAGTGAATCAGACGCCGGACGCCGGACGACAGACGCCAGACCGGAGAAGACGGACGCCGGGCAACAGGCGACGGAAACACACGTTGAGCGCCTGCCTGCAACGCTATGCGTCGCATTGCGGGCAGGTATAGCGTAAATCTACAAACCAGGAATCAGGACTGCTTACTGACATCTGACATCTGACTTCTGATCTCTGACCTCTTCTTAATATGGCCTCTCTCTTTTCACTCAAGGCGCCGTATGCGCCGGCGGGCGATCAGCCGCAGGCCATGGAAGCCCTGGTCCGCGGCTTGGAAGCCGGAGAGCGCTTCCAAACCCTGGAAGGCGTGACGGGCTCGGGCAAGACCTTCACGATTGCCAACGTGATTGCCCGGTGGGGTAAGCCGGCACTGATCGTTTCCCATAACAAGACCCTGGCGGCTCAACTCTTTCAGGAGCTGAAGGCCTATTTCCCCGATAATGCCGTGGAGTATTTTGTCAGTTACTACGATTACTATCAGCCGGAGGCCTACATTCCGCAGACCGATACCTATATCGAGAAGGATGCTTCCATTAATGAGGATATTGAGCGCTTGCGGCTCTCGGCCACCAATTCGCTGATGAACCGGAGCGACGTGATCATTGTGGCCTCGGTCTCGTGCATTTACGGCCTGGGCTCGCCCGAGGATTACCGCGAGATGCTGGTAACCATCAAACGGAGCGAGCGCCTGGATCGCGATGATCTTTTGCGCCGGCTCGTGGATATCCAGTACACTCGCAATGATTACGAGCCCCAGCCCGGCACATTCCGCGTGCGGGGCGACACGCTGGATATTTTCCCGTCCTATTCCACCGCCGGCGTGCGCGCGCAGTTTTTCGGGGACGAGGTGGAAAGCCTGGAACGCATTGACACTCTGACCGGCGCAGTGCAGGGGTCATTGACGACCCTGACGATTTCGCCGGCCAAGCATTTTGTGATGCCGGCCAACCGCATCGAAAGCGCCCTGCCGCGCATTCGCGCGGAGATGGAAGAGCGTGTCGCTTGGTTCGAGGCCAACCAGAAGCTGGTGGAAGCCCAACGCATTCAACAGCGCACGATGTACGACTTGGAAATGCTGCGCGAAATGGGCTACTGCTCTGGCGTTGAGAATTATTCCCGGCACCTCAGTGCCCGGCGCGCGGGCGAGCCGCCCGCTACGTTGCTGGATTATTTTCCCGGCGAGTTCCTGACCGTCCTGGACGAGTCCCACGTCACCCTGCCGCAACTGCGCGGGATGTATAACGGCGACCAGGCGCGTAAGAATGTGCTCATCGAGCACGGATTCCGCCTGCCCTCGGCGCGCGATAACCGGCCGTTAGCGTTCAACGAGTTTCTCAGCCGGACCGGTCAAATCGTTTGCATGTCGGCCACGCCGGGCCCCTATGAGCGCGAGGTGTCGTCCCTGCCGGTGCCGCAAATCATCCGGCCCACGGGACTCCTGGATCCGGTCGTCACAGTGCGTCCGTTGAAAGGCCAGATTGACGATCTGATTGAGGAAGTGCGCGCGCGTGCCGAGCGCCATGAGCGCGTGCTGGTGACGACCTTGACCAAGAAGACGGCCGAGGACCTGAGCGATTATCTCGGCGAGGCCGGCCTGCGGGTTACGTACCTGCATTCTGATATTGACGCCATTGAGCGGGTCGAGGTGCTCCGCGGCCTGCGCAAGGGCGAGGTGGACTGCCTGGTGGGCATTAATCTCCTGCGCGAAGGACTAGACCTGCCGGAGGTGTCGCTCGTGGCAATCCTGGATGCGGATAAGGAAGGCTTTTTGCGGTCGGAAACGGCGTTGATCCAGACGGCTGGCCGCGCGGCACGCCATGTGACCGGCCACGTAATTATGTATGCGGATCGGGTGACCGACTCCATGCGCCGTGCGTTGGCAGTTATGGAGGAGCGCCGCCGTCTGCAAGGGGACTACAACCAGCAACATGCCATCACGCCGCGGAGCATTCAGAAAAGCATACAGGAATGTTTGGTGTACCGGCAGGAAGGCGAGGCAATCGAGCGCCGGGTTTTACACGCGGCGGACGAGGAGTTTGACATTCACGAGGCCATCCAGGATATCGAACGGGAAATGCTGGAGGCCGCCGAGGTGCTGGAATTCGAGCGCGCGGCCATGTTGCGCGATCAGTTGTTTGAGCTTTCCAGCCTAAGCGGATCCGCCTCCGGCGGAAAAAACGCGCTGAAACCCGTCTTCGCCAAGGCTATGCCGGGCAAACGCACTCAGCGGAAGGCCCGCTAACCCTGATATATTTCACGTTTGGCGTGAAATATCCGCTCTGCGGGACCTTACCGTCAAGGCATTTTTCCAAGTCCGATGATGAACTTGTGTGACAATTCACCATACTCTTTGCTTTGCGCGTGGCCCATGTCGGGCGTCGGCACCATCCGCTTGGGCTGGGGCAGCACTGTGTAGGCCGAATAGACCGAGGTTGGCGGGCAGGTGGTGTCCGCAAAGCCTGTGGAGATGAGAGTGGCGCACTTGGCGTGCCGCGCAAAATTCACTGCATCATAGTAGGCGGAAACCTTGGCGATGTTGGTGTCCTTGTTGGGGATCAACTGCGGCCAGCCGGAAGCACGGTCGCTCAGGCGGCCGGTGTGGTCGCACATTGCGGGCACGTTGGCAGCGATTGCGGTAACCCTGGACTCGAGACCCGCGCAGATTAGCGATAGTGCCCCGCCTTGGCTGGAACCGGTGACGATCAGATGCTTGCCGTCCCATTCGGGGCGGGACATCAGGTAGTCCATAAAACGCGTGCAGCCCAGGAATACGCGGCGGAAGTAGTAGGTGTCACGATTCTCACGGCCGTGTGTGCGGTAGTTAGCCAATTCGCCCTTCCCCAGTTCCACGTACTTCTCAGCCGGCAGGTCAATGGGGTAGTTGTGGGCATACAGGACCATGCTCAGAAAGCCTGCCTGGGCCCAGCTGCTACCGGGACCATAGGGCGCGTATCCCGCTGCAGGTACGGTTAAGATGGCCGGGTGCGGACCGGCCGCGTTGGGCACACTCAACCAGCCGTAGATGCGCGTGTTCTCGATGTCGGCGAAGCTGATGCGGTAGGTGGTCTGCTTGTCGTTGCAGCGGTCGGCGGCCTTGACCATCTGGACATCCGGCGGGATCGCCCGCACCAGAGCCTTCTGCTGTTCCCAGTACTGTGCAAAATCGTCGGGTTCCACACAAGTCGGACGAATCTTCTCAACCTCATAACCTGCGCCAATCGGTACGAGCCATGTTGGCTTGTCGTCAGCGCGGACGATCGTCAGGCGCAATATGCCCGGCTCGATGAGTGTGCCCTTGATCTGCGTAGGCTGTTCGCCCAGCTGTCCCTTGCCGGCGGCAATCTTATTCACTCCGTCTACAGTCAGGGTCCAGTCGAACTCCCCGGCGGTCATCGGGACATTGTTGTGCTTGAGGGTGACCGAGAAAACGGCCTCTTCCCCGCACTTGTACATACCATCGGCGTGGTCGAGCGTGGCGGCGGCCACGTACTCGGGTTTAGGCGCCTGCGCCAGCGCCAGTGAGGCCAGCAGCACCCCGCATAAGCACCCCAGCATTGTCAGTTTTCGCATAATACCCTTTACCTTTCTTGAAACGTTCCTCCGTCGCTAAGGCTATGGCGGACAAGTTGGCGTTCGATTTACCGCAGGCGGACAAGTGCTTGCTCGTCTACGGCGAGTTGGGCATTTGTTTTATTTCAGGTTAAGTGGTTGTCTGTGTTATCCGTGGGTATTCTTCATCTCGTTTCTTTCCCAAGGGAAGACCACCCAGACGTCAGGAGCGACCGTGCGCGCATGAAAGTCGGGCGGATGTAGCGCGTTATGCTTGTAAAACAGGGTGGCCGTGCGGAGTGCCCGCGGGCGGCGGCGTTGGAGATGCCGCATCACTTTCTGCAGTGATTGGCCAGAATCGTGAATGTCGTCTACCAGCAGTACGCTCTTGCGCCCAATGGGATAACGGAATGATTCGAGCCGCACGCGGTCCAGTTTGCGGGTCCCCGCATAGGCCTTGACGCGAATAGGATAGATTTCAATGGCACCGAAAAAGTCGGAAAGCAGGCGCGCGGGGACCATGCCGCCTTTGAGAATGGCGACAATGCAATCCGGACGGAATCGTGCGGCGCGGATGGCCCGGCCTACCGTTTCCACGCACGCGTCAATTTCACGCCACGCGACATTCTGGTATTTCATGATGAGCTTACCGTAAAAGCCTGAACAGAATATCCTCAGTCACAGGATGACAGACGCCGGAATGCCTCCAGGGGCAAGGTCGCCGATGGGCTGTACCAGCGTCCATCTTCTTTGGGAATGGCGGGATTCAACCATTCGAATGGCGCTCCATGTTCCGCTCGGTCGCGGGTGTGGTCAATGAACTTGCATGCCAGCTGACGCGCGGAATCCATATTCAACGGCGCGATGCACCAGGCCACATGCCCGATCATTTGGGGCCAATAGCCGCCGGATTGATACACGCCGAATGGGTTGATCTCATCGCTCCAGGTAGATTTGCCTGGCACGATATCTGCCCATAGCGGGGTATGTCGCAGGTATCCACCTGCGCTCGTGATCGAACCGTCCATCACGGCCTTGAGCAGGGCCGACCGGGCCGCCTGGGCCGATTCGCCATTCAACGCTCCGTGATACAAGGCCTGGGCTGTACCCCACAAGTCGGGTTGCCGGTATGTGTCTGATCCGATCATCAGCCATCCGTCCGGCATTTGCATTCTGTTTTGCAGGCCTTCGGCAATGCGGCGGGCCATGTCCTCGTACTGGCAGGCGAAATCCTTTTTACCCAAGGCCGTGGCCATGCGCCGCATACGTTGTGCCGCCCGGAACCGCAAAGCCGAGGTCAAGGTCACACAACCCCTGGGGCGCAAGGCGTCGTGAAAACTGGCGGCGGCCCAGTCATCAGATCCATTGAAACACAATCCGAACTCCGGCTCCACGGTCATATGGCGCATGCCCAGGTGGAGCCGCTCAATAATCGCCACGCCGTTGATATTTCCCGCCAACCATGCGCGGCGCTGGGACGGGATCATCCATTGGGAGATCAAATATGCCAGTTCCACTACCTCGTAGATATCGTCATCCGCCGGACGAACTCCGTATCCTCCTGTGCCCTGATCATCACTTGTCGAATACGTGCCCGGAAAAAACACGGCCCCCACGCCGTTTTTTTTCAGCATTTCCGGACTTCCCACGCCGGGGAGATTGATGTGGTCGGGAATTGACC